>DASZFN010000020.1:0-5529 GCA_035939715.1 Gemmataceae bacterium
CGCATCGAGGTAAGCCCGCCGGATGAACTCTTCATCCGTGCACAAGGGCGATGGGGGAATCCGCAGCGCGGCCAGTTTCTTGAGCACCAGGTCATCGACATAATTACGGCGGGCGGCGTCTGCGAAAACCTTGGCAGCCAGCGGATTGGCCAGCGGTGAAGCAATTCGGCACGTGCCGACCAGATTGGAAAACCACACCGTGATCGCGGTTTCCCCGTAGCCGGCCACGCGCACCTTGCCGTCTGCATCCACGCCGGCGACCAGGTCCTCGGTGCTGCTGAACTTGGCCCAGCGCGTGACATCCTCGGCGTGGCCGTCTGAATACCAGGCGCGCACGAGGACTTGCAGGGTATCCTTCGGCTTCAGGACGGCTTCGTCCGGAAAGACTTCAAGCCGCTGAATCCTGGTGTCATTGGCCAGCGGCCCCGTTGCGCCGGCGGCAATCCACTCGGACAGTACCTGGTAATCGCGCCCGCCCGCCTCCAGCTTCTGTCCGCCGCCGTGCGGCACGGCGAGGGTTGGCTTGCGCAGCACCAGGCTGTGCGCCGGCTCAATCGTATCGACGCGCCGGCCGAGCGCTTGCCGCGTCAGGACGAAATAATCGGCATCCGGATCATAGCCGCGCAGGGAAAGCTTCATGCCTCCCTTGCCCGCCAGGGCGCCGTGGCACGCCCCCGAATTGCAGCCGATCTTTGTCATCATCGGGATGACATGATTGCGAAAGCTCCAGGGGGAGTCCTCCTTAATCCGCGACACTTTCACTCTCGCCGTCGCCTGCTTGCCGTTATGGCCGGCTGTGATCAGCGCTTCGCCGTCGGCGGCAGGTCGGACCACCCCGCCGGCGTCAACGGTGGCCACCGCTGGATTCGACGACGTGAACTCGCCCTGGCTGGTCACATCGCTGACGAACCGCCCATCCATCTGAGCAAGCAGGATAAGGCGCTGGCTGTCCAGGGAACCAACAAGCTTCGTCTCGGCAGGCAGGAGCTTTAGAGCAGCGGCCGGCGCAGTCGACGGAAGCCCATTCCCAAGAGAGAAACAGGCAAGGATAATGGCTGGCAACATAGTTAATGTCTCGAAATGCGGCCAAGCAGGCGAAAAGTTTCCACCTCAATCGGTCTCGCTGCCATACCTTCGCGTGCGTCGTTGCTCTAGCAGCGCCTGGTCCGACGTCGCTTCGTAAAGATCCTCCCGTCGCTTCTCCTCCAGACATTCGATGAAGTCTCGATGCAGCGAGGGATGCAGGTTTGTCAAAAAGGCTTCATCGAGCTTGTGCACGCGAATGAGGTTTACCACGTCACCAAAATCGTAATAGCGGTGTGCAGCCAGTTTCAATTGAATAAGAGTCGGCAAATCGACGAAGCGCACGCCTTCGATCTTCTTGCCTACGGCTACAGGATCAGGGAAAGCGATCGGCCCTGGTTGCCCCGTGCCTGGGAAATGGCCGGCAATGACAATATCCAGGGTAACGCCGTTAACAGGGTCCTTGAACCGGCGGGGGCGGCGCGGCAGGCGTTTGTAGTCCTTGGGCACGAAAAGCCGCTGAAATTTATCCAGGCTGGCGGCCGTCAACAGGAGATCGACATCCTTGGTTGTTCGTTGGTGACGGTGGGCAAAGACAGCCATGCCGCCAATTACAGCATAAGGAATTTCTGCTTTTTCCAATTTCTTCGCAACCCGCCGCAAACACCGATGGACAGGGTCTCGACCCTGGAAGAACATATCCAGTTCCTTTACGCGGTCCCAAAAGCTTAAGGGCTTTGTTTCCAATCGTGGCGGAGTTCTGCGGGTTATCAACCTGGGCATGGTCGCTCCTTCAATCAAAACAATTCCTTGATCGCCTGCACGCTGTAATCCACGAGCGGAATCGGCCGGTTCTGGGGTCCGGGTAGTTCGCGATGAATCTCGAAGCCGAGACCGTGATAGAGCGTGGCGGCCACTTCGCCCGGCGTCACCGGCCGGGTCTTGGGGATGTAACCGAGCTCGTCCGATTCCCCGACCACGCGGCCGCCCTTGACTGGGCCGCCGGCCATCAAGATCGTCCACACGCCGGGGTGATGATCGCGGCCGCCGGCGGGATTGATCTTCGGCGTGCGGCCGAACTCGCCCATGGCGGTAAGCATGGTTGCTTCCAGGAGGCCGCGGTCCTTCAAGTCCTCGAGCAAGGCGGTGAAGGCCTGGTCGAAGTTGGGCGCGACCAGCCGGGACATTTCCGCGATGTCGGTGAACGGCCGCGAGCCGTGGATGTCCCAGGTGATTTCGTCGAAGACCGTCTCAAACATGTTGACGGTGACGAAGCGCACGCCCGCCTCGATCAGCCGGCGCGCCAGCAGGCAGCTCTGGCCAAAGCGCGTCCGGCCATAGCGGTCGCGCACGGCCGCCGGCTCTTTGTCCAGGGCGAAGGCTTCGCGCGCCTGTTTGCTCGACATCAGTCGGTAGGCGAGGTTGAAGTTGTCGTCAAGCTGCTTGGCCTGGGCATTTTTCTCGAACGCGGCCATATCTGCCTCGACCGCATCGCGCATTTTCTGACGACGCTCGGCGCGGATGGCCGAAATGTACTCCGGCGGCAGTAAATCGGGCACCTTGAACTTCGGGTCCGCCGGATCGGCGTTCAACACAAAAGGGTCGTACTGCTTACCGAGATAGCCGGCGTTTTGACCGTGCGGCAGATTGCCGCCTGTTCGACCGATGGGGCGCGGCAAGAGCACATGGGCAGGCACCTCACCGCGCTGTCCCTTCAGATAGCCGAGGACGCAGCCCGCATGCGGATGCTCGACGCCGCCCGTGAACAGCCGCCCGGTTTGCATCATCTGATGCCCCGTGTCGTGCACCGCCGTGGCCGTGTGGTACACCGAGCGAATGAGCGAAATCTTATCGAAATGGCGGGCCAGTTTTGGGAAGATTTCCGTGATTTGAATGCCCGGCGCAGTGGTGGCAATCGGTTGAAAAGGACCGCGCACTTCCGCAGGCGCGCTAGGTTTTGGATCCCAGGTGTCGATATGACTGGGACCACCGACCAGGAACAGCATGATGCAGTTCATGTCCCGGTCCTTGACCGCCCCGCTTGCTTTCTGGGCCAGGAATCCCGGCAGCGTCAGCCCCAGGCCCGCGATGGCCCCCGCGTGCAAGAAGTCCCGGCGGGTCAGGCCGTCGCAGAAGGAAACCGACCGCTCCGCGTCAAGTCGCAGCATGGCTCTCTCCCAAATGAAGCAGACCGCAGGCAGCAAAAGCGGAGTTTAAAATGGCTAGACCGTTCAGGGTAACGCGTTAACCGCTTAGTTTCAACTGCCTTGACGAGTTTTGTCTAGCTGATATACATTGTATCCACAGGAGGGACGAATGAAGACACAGATAGGAAAATGGGGCAACAGCCTGGCCGTGCGGATTCCCGGGATCTACGCAAAGGAACTGGGTCTCAAGGAAGGGATGGAACTGGAGATCTCACTGGCTCAAGATGCAATCACGCTGCGCCCTGGTCAGCATGAGTACTCACTGGACGAACTCGTTTCCGGCATCACCGAAGAAAATCGTCACGCGGAAACAGATTGGGGAACTCCCCGGGGACGTGAAGCATGGTGAGATCGGCCAGCTATACTCCGGACGTCGGCGATCTGGTATGGCTTTCCTTTTCACCTCAAGCAGGCCGGGAGCAAGCTGGCCGCCGCCCTGCGCTGGTTCTCTCACCTCGCGCCTATAACTCGAGTTCTCGGCTGTGCATCGTAAGCCCTATTACCAGCCAGACGAAAGGCTACCCGTTCGAAGTGGCGCTGCCCGATGGCTTACCTATCTCAGGAGTAGTTCTGAGCGATCACGTCAAAAGCTCGGATTGGGAAGCCCGCCAGATCAAGTTCATTGCCAAGGCGCCGTCCGATGTTGTTCACGAAGTGCGCGCGAAGCTAAAGCCGCTGCTGGGCATCCATTGAGTTCCCCTGGTGGCTTTGATACCGGCATAGCAATCTTTTGGCGGCGGTTCCAAACCGGGATGGTAAACCTTTCTCTTTATTTTTTGCCTATTTGCGCGGTTCATGCTACATAACAATTGGATCGAATGCACATCCCCTTTGGCAGCGCACAGGAAGTGAGCTTCCAGTGTCTCCGCCCAATCATTCGGCGTCCGATTACAGCTTTGCCACAGATCTAGCAGATATCCCGTCCCGTCCACGACTGTGGTGGAGTGTGAATGCCCGTCTTATCAGGAAGCCAGACGGTAAGCGCGTGAGGATTCCCGTACCGGACGGGGCCATCCCGTCTCGTCCAGCACCCACTCATTCGTCCGGAGGTCGTCGTGGCCCGCTTTACCCTCTTGTCGAGTCGTTCTCAACATCGCCGCAGCAAATCGTCGCACCACATATTCCTGGAAGCCCTGGAGGACCGGACGTTGTTGACGCTCGGTCCGGACGGCTTCGGATACGTGGGCAACAGCGTGCCGTTCCAGAACCAGTACGTCGAACTGCAGGGCGACCCAGGCGCCTTTCGCATCATCCAGTTCGCCGATGAAGCCGTCGTGCCGGTCGACCTGGGGAGCAACAGCGTCAACTTCTATGGCGTCACCTATAGCGGCACCAACCAGGTGTTCGCGAGCAGCAACGGCACCATCTCCTTCGGCAGCGCTTTCAACGATTTCCGCAACACCGATCTGACTGCTTCTCCCATCCAGCCGCTGCTCGCGGTCTTCTGGACCGACTTGACCAAGTCCAGCGGCACCGACATGGTGCTCGGTAAGTTCGTGGACACCAACGGCGACGGCGTCGCCGATGAGCTGGTCATCGAGTGGAACCAGGTCTTCCGCTTCGGCACCAGCACGCCTATCTCTTTTGAAGCCGCCCTGCAGCTCAACGCCGGCACGAACACCTCCACGATCACGTTTAGCTATCTGAGCACGGACACCGGCGACCCGCGCTCCGCCGATGGCGCCGATGCTACCATCGGCATCAAGGCCGCCAACCCGCAGGGCCCTGACCGGCTGTTGGCTTCCTTCAAATCGACCAGCCAGTATGTCGGCAGCCAGCAATCCTTGCAATTCACGGCACCGCCTTTCGGCAGCACGCTCTCGGGCAACGTCTACAACGACTTCAACCGCAACGGCGTCCACGACGCGAGTGAGCCCGGCCTGGCCAACTGGAAGGTCTTTCTCGATCTCAACCGCAACGGCAGCCACGACGCGGGCGAGCCGGAGGCCGTGACCGATGCCAACGGCAACTACACCTTCAGCGGCGTCCCGGCAGGTAGCTACCAGGTGGTCGCGGAAGTTCCGCCTGCCTGGACGCAGTCCGCGCCCCCCGGCGTCTTCACCCTGCCTGCCGCCGGGCCCGACGGCTTTGGCTATGGTGCTTACGCGGCACCATTTCAGAATATCGAGCTGTTCGGCCAGAATGATCCGAGCGTCTTCACGATCATCGACCACGGCGACGATGTGTCCGCGCCCGTCGACCTGGGCAATAACACCTTCAACTTCTACGGCGCCAGCTACACAGGGAATAACCAGCTCTTCGTGAACACCAACGGCCTCATCACCTTCGGCGCCAGCGA
>DASZFN010000021.1:0-18580 GCA_035939715.1 Gemmataceae bacterium
AACCCGGCTGGTGCAAAAGGCCGAGGGCTTCCCCCCTCTGGTGGCCGCGCTCCAGAATGGGCATGGCGCTACCGTGGACGGCGCCTGGGGGTCGTCGAGCGCGCTCGTCGCCGCGGCGCTGGGACTGCACGCGCCACGGACCCTGCTGGTGGTGATTCCTTTCCCGCGTGATGTCGATGGCTGGACCGAAGATCTGGCCAGCTTCGCGGGTGTCCGCCCCGTGATCTTTCCAGCCTGGGATAACCTGCCCACTGAGGAAACCCTTCTTGACGAAGTGGCGGGCCAGCGGCTGCGCGTGCTGAGGCAACTGGAGGCCAGCGAGCCGCCGCGCTATGTCCTGACCACGATCCAGGCGCTGACGCAACCCGTCCCCGATCGCGCCAGGCTTGTCCAGCAACGCCGGCGCTTGCGCGTCAAGGAGCAAATTGATCCAGATGTTCTGGCCGGTTGGCTGGTCGAGCACGGCTTCAAGCGCACGGAAGTCGTGGAGTTGCCCGGCGAGTTCAGCCGACGCGGCAGCGTACTGGATGTGTATTCGCCGGATGCAGATGCGCCCTACCGGCTCGACTTCTTCGGCGATGAGATAGACGAAATTCGCCAATTTTCCCCCCTCACGCAACGCAGCAGCGGCGAGCCCATTCAAGGCATCGAAGTTACCAGTGCTGCTTTGGAGTTGCCCCGAACAGCCGGCAACGGCCATGGACAGGCACAGCCTGTCCTTCCCACGGGCCATCTCTGTGACTATCTCCCCGCGAACGCCTGGACCGCCCTCATCGAACCGGACGATCTCGCCGAGCAAGGCAAGCATTACCTGGAACGCGTCACTGATCCGCGCGGGCTCTTCTCCGTGCCTGGAGTTTTTCAGCAACTCCTGCGCTTTCCCAGCGTGCGGATCTCGTCGATGCCGTCGCCATCCGTCGAAGCCTCGTGCCACCTGCGAGTCGAATCGGTGGAGCGTTTCAGCGGCGATGTCACCAAGCTGCGTGATGAATTGGACAGCACGACAGCCGGCGACCGCGTGGTGATCGCCTGCCACAACGAGGCGGAAAGAAAGCGCCTCGGCGAGGTGCTGGCCGCCGGTCAGCTGGCCCAATCGGACCGGCTGCGGCTGGTGACTGGCCGGGTGCGGGCCGGTTTTCGCATGGTGGATGCGGGCGTTGTGGTGCTCAGTGACCATGAGCTGTTCCACCGCGAAGACGTACGCCAGGTGTTGCCGCGCCGCCGGCTGGAATCGCGCGCCATCGACAGCTTCCTGGACCTGGCCGAGGGCGACCTGGTTGTGCACGTCGCGCACGGCATCGCCCGCTACCGCGGCATGCAAGTCCTGGAGAAGAGCGGACACTTTGAAGAGCATCTGATCCTCGAGTTCCGCGAGGGCACGCGGGTTTATGTGCCGGCGTCGAAGATCGACCTGGTGCAGAAATACGTCGGCGGCGCCAAGACCGAACCGGAACTCTCCAAGCTGGGCGGCACCGCCTGGCAGCACAAAAAAGCCAAGGTCGAATCGGCGGTCCTCGACCTGGCCAGCGACATGATCGAGCTCCAGGCGCTGCGTGAGTCCAAGCCCGGCCTGGCTCTGCCGCCCGACAGCGATTGGCAGACGGAGTTCGAGGCCGCCTTCCCATACGAGGAGACGCCCGACCAGCTCACGACGCTCGGCGAAATCAAGCAGGACATGCAACGCTCCCGGCCGATGGATCGGCTCATTTGCGGCGACGTCGGCTACGGCAAGACGGAGTTAGCGATCCGCGCCGCCTTCAAGACTATCGACAACGGCAGGCAGGTGGCGGTGCTGGTGCCGACCACCGTCCTGGCCGAACAACATTACCGCACCTTCAGTCAGCGTCTGGCTGAATTTCCCTTCGTCGTGGAGGGCATCAGCCGCTTCCGCACGCACGGCGAGCAGAAGCGCATCCTGGAACGACTTTCGCAGGGCGGCATCGACATCATCATCGGCACGCACCGGCTCATCAGTGCCGACGTGCAGTTCAAGGAACTTGGCCTGGTCATCATCGACGAGGAGCAGCGGTTTGGCGTCGAGCACAAGGAACGGCTCAAACGCCTGCGCCAGACCGTGGACGTGCTCACGCTGACGGCGACGCCGATTCCGCGGACCTTGCACCTGGCCTTGCTGGGCATCCGCGATATCAGCAACCTGGAGACGCCGCCGGCCGACCGCCTCGCTATCGAGACGCGCATCGTCCGCTTCGACAAGGAATTGATCCGCCATGCGATCCTGCGCGAGTTGAATCGCGACGGCCAGATCTACTTCGTCCACAACCGCGTGTACAACATCAAGGAGATCGCCAGCAAGCTGCAGAGCATCGTCCCGGAGGCCCGCATTGTCGTCGGCCACGGCCAGATGCCGGAACATGAGCTGGAACAGGCGATGGTGAAATTCGTGTGCCGCGAGGCGGACATCCTGGTGGCCACAACAATCATCGAGAGCGGCCTCGACATTCCCAACGCCAATACCATGTTCATCAACCAGGCCGACAACTATGGCCTGGCGGATTTGCACCAACTCCGCGGCCGGGTTGGCCGTTACAAGCATCGGGCCTACGCCTATATGCTGCTGGACGCCGACCGCGGCATCACGCCGACCGCGGCGCGGCGGCTGAAAGCCATTGAAGAATTCACTGAGCTGGGGTCCGGCTTCAAGATCGCCATGCGCGACCTGGAGATTCGCGGCGCCGGCAACATTCTCGGCACGCAGCAGAGCGGGCACATCGCGGCGGTCGGCTACGAATTGTATTGCCAGCTTCTGGAAAATGCCGTCCGGCACCTCAAGAATCAGCCCTCGCGCGCACCGCTGGAAGTGAACATCGATCTGCCGTGGCGGGCCTTCCTGCCGCATGATTACGTGGCAGGCCAGCGTTCGCGCATCGAGGTCTATCGCCGCCTGGCGCGCATTCGCCGGCTCGACCGCCTGGATGACTTCCGTCAGGAATTGCGGGAGCGCTTTGGCCCCTGGCCGGAGCCGGCGGAATGGCTGTTGCGCATGGCGGAGCTGCGGCTGCTGGCGGCGCGCTGGCATATCGCCACGGTGCATCTGGAGGAAGTGCTCGACAAGAGCGTCGGCCCGCTGGACGTGGTGCTCGGTTACCGCAACCCGCGCCGAATCAAGCGTCTCGCGGCGCAAAGCCGTGGCCGGCTGCGCGTTGTGGACCAGAATAGCGCCTATTTCCGTCTCGCTCCCCAGGAGACCGAGCCGGGGGTCCTCTACGCACGTCTCAAAGATCTCTTGCGTTTGCCCGTCCCTTCGCTATAGTCCTCACCCCTCGCGATAGACGCCCAGGGAACGCGCCTTTGTTGCCAAGACCAAAAGGGGCCGGAAATGTTGCGTAAATTACGGCGTGCCTGCGATTTCCCGCGGATCTGCACACGGACGCCGTTCTTATGGACGGCCACGGTGCTCCTGAGTGGCGGCTGCGCTTCGTTTGACACGTGGCATTTCGGACCAAGCAACGAAGCCTCGCCCGCCGTTAAGCCGGAAGTCTTTCATTCCCAGCCGCTGCCGCCGCCGGAAATAAATATCCCGAGCGTGTCGCGCTCGCAGAAACCGGAAAGCGCACCAGCCGGCCGCAGCGCAGGCTCGCTGCTCGATCAGGTCTCCTACACGCTGCCCGCGCTCAGCAATGGCGAGGTGGCGGCGCGGATCCGGGCCACCGTCAATGGCGAGCCGATCCTCGATGAGGAAGTCCGCGACGCCATCTATCCGTTCCTGATCTTGTCCAGGGAATGGCCCGAGCCCGAACGCAGCCAGAAGCGGGCCGAGATCTTTCGACAGCAACTCCAGCACCTCATCGAGCGCGAGGTGGTCCTGCAGGACATGTTCGGCAAGTTAAAAGAACGGCCCCAGATTCTCGACAAGCTCAAGGAAGCGGCCGGCAAGGAATTTGACAAGAAAATGCGCGAGAACCGCAAGCGCTTGAAGATCAATTCCGAAGACGAATTCAAAGCTTATTTGCATGCCCAGGGGATGACCATCGAAAGCATTCGCCGCCAGATCGAGCGTGAATTCATGGCCATGGAATACATGCGCAACCGCCTGATTCCGATGCTGGATCGGGCGGTGACGCTGGAGCAGATCGTGGAATATTACCAGAAGCACCCGGAAGAATTCTCGGCCCAGGACAGCGTCGTCTGGCACGATATCTTTATCGACGCCGGCAAGTATCCCAGCCGCGATGCCGCCTTGCAAGCGGCCCAGGCGGTGGTCGCCAAGGCCCGCCAGGGGGAGAATTTCTTGCAACTGGTCGCGCAGTTCGACAACGGCGACAGTTCCTATCGCCACGGCGAAGGCACCGGCCACCGCCGCGGCGAGATCAAGCCGCCCGAGGCCGAGCCTTACCTTTTCAAGATGACGGAAGGCGAGATCGGCCCCATCGTGGAGCAGGCCAACGGCTACCACGTCATTCGCCTGGTCAAGCGCGAATTCGCCGGCATCAAGCCGCTGGACGAGAAGATTCAGAAGGCGATTCGCTCCAAGATGGAAGGCGAGGTGTGGGAGCGCGAATACAAGCGGATGCTCGCGGAGCTGAAACGCAATGCCTCGATTGAGATTTCGACCGGAACCCCTTAAGGGGTCATTGGTCATTAGTCATTCGTCATTCGCTTGGCGAATGACCAATGACTAATGACTAATGACCACTACCACTATGACTTTCCCGAGGCAGGAACGGCCGTGGAAGTCACGGGCGTCGTCACAGATGTTTCCATCTGTCCAATCAGCGTCTTGATTCCCTTGCACAGATTATTGAACTGGTTCTGCACGGCGTCGCGCTCGCTGGTGCGCAGGGCCAGTTGTTGCTTGAGATTGTCCCGCTCCTTGACGACGGCCTGCAGCTGATCGACTTGCTGGCTGAGCTGGGCCCGCTCTTCTTCGACACTGGTCAGTTTCTTGCGGAGCTGTTCGCGCACGGCGATGGACGCCTTGAAGTCGTCCTCCAGCCGGGCAATCTTGGTCTCCAGAGCCCGGATGCGTTCGGCATTGGCGCCATTTCCTGCGCTCTGGGCACAACCCCACACTCCCAGTGAACCGACCACCAGCAGCAAGATAACGAACTTGCCTTGACTCATCGTTGGTTACTCCTTGAAGCAAGGTCAGGGAGAAGTACCGCATACGGTTGCTCTGACCCCGGGCCCATGATCGGATAAGCGGAATATTCCGGAAAACCCAACGGCACAGCCTGGCGTTGGGGACCAAAGGCCTTGCGCCGTTTCCCCAGCCGCCGCGACCGGCCATGTACTATGTCGGCAGGAGAAAGCCCCTATCTTGAGCGGTCCTGGCAGAAAGCCCATCTTGCTCAGGCGGCAAGGCTTATGCCCGAACCATCTAACCCGTCACTAGACGCGAAATTCTGTAAAGGGTTCGCAAGAATCTAGACCAATTCGCCGCGCAGAACGGTCGCGGCCTTGCCGCCCAGAAAGACGCGGTCGCCGACGACGCGTACTTGCAGCACGCCGCCGCGTGGCGACGACTGGAAAGCGAGAAATTCATCTTTCTGCAAGCGTTCGCGCCAGTACGGTCCGAGGGAGCAATGGGCCGATCCGGTAACTGGATCTTCATCGACCCCAGCTGCCGGCGCAAAAAAGCGCGAGACGAAATCATAAGGCGGCGCAGCCGACCGGCTCGTGACAATGATGCCGCGCACGGCAACGGCTTTCAGGGCGCGGAAGTCAGGTCGCATGCTGCGCAGCAGGTCTTCCGAAGTAACTTCCAGCAGGTAGTCGAAGCGGGTTTTGCCTACATAGCTCGGCTCGATACCGAGCGCCTCGAGCAGTCCCTCAGGAGGAGCAGCGGGCGCGGCCGGCGTTGCGGGAAAATTCAACTCGATCCATTCCTTCTTCCGCTCCGCGGTCAGCAGGCCGCTGCGGCTAAAGAAGTGAGCCTTCTGAGACGGCTTCAAGTAGCCGCCTTCCCAGAGCGCATGGGCGCTGGCAAGGGTCGCATGACCGCATAAATCGACTTCCATAACCGGCGTAAACCAACGCAGCCGAAAGCCGTCGCCCTCTCGGAGAAGAAACGCGGTCTCGGAGAGGTTCATCTCGGCGGCCAGGTCTTGCAGCCAGGAATCTTCGCGCGGCTCGGCAAGAATGCAAACCGCCGCGGGATTGCCTCGAAACGGCCGGTCTGCGAAGGCGTCCACATGGAAGATCGGAAGTCCCATTGAAGCTATCCCTCATAAGTCCCTGGTTGCCTCTGTCTCGACAATGGTCCCGTGCGGAAGGTTCGGGTTGCGCGGCTTTTGCTCCAAAGCCGCTGATTATGAATCTGCAGCCATGTCGTTTGCATTCCAGTCGCATGCGCAGACGATGTGATAAATCAGCCGCACAGACTTGCCGCCTCTTGAGTCAGATGCGAGGTTCACTCCGGTTGTGGCTGCCCTGTGCCCTGGCTTTGCAGCGCCTTGAGCCGCTTGGTGACCTCGGTTTGTTTGGGATTGCGCTCCAGGACACGCTCATAAAGCGCCGCTGCCCGATCGGGGCGTTTCATGGCTTCGTAGACGCGGGCCAGCTCAACGAGCGTCCGGGAATCGTGGGGGTCAAGCTCCAGGGCTTGCTCTAACCGCCCCTGGGCCCTGGGCAGATCGCCGGCCTGATACCAAAGCCAGCCGTCCTCGGCATAGGCCGCGGCGCGCCCGGGCTCGCGCGCCAGCCAGCTCTGCACCATGCGCTCGGCCTCGTCGCGCCGTCCTTCGCGAACCAGCAGCGCCGCCAGGGCATGCCGGCAGTCCGCCTGGTTCGCGTCCCGGCCCAGGCAATCGTTATAGCAGCGCTCGGCCCGGGCCACGTCTCCCAGCCGGTCGTAGCATTCCCCGGCATTGTAATAGAGGGCCGGATCCTCGGGGGTCAAGGCAATGGCCGCGACAAAGTTATCTCGCGCCGAGGCATAATCGCCTTGCTGGAACAGGCGCACCCCGTCCTCATTATAAAAGCGCACCCTTTCCTGGCTCTCGGAAACACATCCGCAGGAGCCGGCCAGCAAAGCCAGAATGCAAAGTGAGCGCCTCATGCGTTACCCCTCTTGCGCGGAAGATATGCAAGGTGCAGGAAAAAGAGAAGGGGAACCGATTACGCCGCCCGCCCGCTTGCCAGCTCGTGGCAACCGGCGCAGCATTGCCAGTTTACCACCAGGGTGTCAGGCTGGCGCCGCCGGCGCCCAGGCTTTATCGGCAATATCGCGCCGGTAGAACGCCCCCTGAAAGTGGATTTTCTCGACCGCCTGGTAGGCATTCCGCTTGGCGTCCGCCAGCGTTTCCCCCAGGGCCGTGACGCCAAGCACCCGGCCGCCCTCCGTAACGACGAATTCGTTTTCCAACTTGGTGCCCGCATGGAAAACCTTGACATTGGGAAGCTTGGCGACCTCGTCCAGGCCGCGGATCACTTTTCCCTTGGCGTAGTTGCCGGGGTAACCCTGGCTGGCCATGACCACGCAGACGGCCGGCCGCGGGTCCCACGGAAGGGCATCCTCGGACAGCTCATCCAGCCGATCGTCAACGACGGCTTCGAGCAGATCGAGCAAATCGGTTTGCAGGCGCATCAGCAGCGGCTGGGTTTCGGGATCGCCGAAGCGGCAATTGAATTCGAGAACACGCGGCCCCTGATTAGTCACCATGATGCCGGCGTAGAGCACGCCGCGAAATGGACGCCGGCCGCGTTTCATGGCATGGACGATGGGCACAAAGATGGTGGACTCTATTTCTTGCAACAGCTCGGGCGTCGCCAGAGGCGCAGGGCAGTACGCGCCCATGCCGCCGGTGTTTGGGCCCTGGTCATTATCAAAGGCGGCCTTGTGGTCCTGTGTCGGCTGCAGCATTAAGATCGATCGGCCTGAGACCAGGGCCTGAATGCTCAGCTCCTGTCCTTCGAGGCGCTTCTCGACGACAATCTGCCGTCCCGCGGCGCGGCCGAATTCCTCGCGCACCATGATGCGCTGAATCCCTTCGAGGGCGCCTTCCGTGTTGGAGCAGACGATCACGCCCTTGCCTGCCGCCAGGCCGTCCGCCTTGATGACGACGGGATATTCGCGCGTCTCCAGGTAATGACGGGCAGGGTCGGGATGATCGAAGACGCGAAACTCGGCGGTGGGCACGTCGGCATGCCGCATGAGCTGCTTGGCGAAGACCTTGCTGGCCTCGATCTGGGCGGCTTGGCGGGATGGACCGAAGATGCGGAGCCCGGCGGCGTGAAATTGATCGACGATGCCCAGCGCCAGCGGCTCTTCTGGCCCGGCGACGGTGAGACCGATTTCCTCCTTCTTCGCCAAGCGCACGAGACGCTCGATGTCGTTCGCTTCGATGGGCACATTGACGCCGTCACGCGCCGTGCCGGCATTGCCGGGCGCACAAAAGACCCGTTCGACCCGCGGCGACTGGGCCAGCTTCCAGACCAGGGCGTGTTCGCGACCGCCCTTGCCGATGACGAGGACCTTCATGGCACGCGCTCCTAAAGCGGGGTGTCTCGTAGAACGGAATTCATTCGGTTCAGCACCGGGAGAGAACCGGGTTTCCCCGTGCTGAACGGAATGAATTCCGTTCTACGAAACTTCTTCCGCACTCATTTTAGCGAGTCGGGGAGGAAGAGCGCAAGGAATGACCGTTCCCTTGCACAGCTGCGGCGTTGGCCGCCCGAGACGCACCGTTCAACGGGCTTGAAGGAGAGAGGGCCAGAAGCGCGTCCGCGCCCAGGCGCTGGCAATAGTCGCCGAACGATTCGGCGGGCCGGCGGTCTTGCTTGAAATGCTCCAGGAGCGGCAGCAGCGTCGCCACGATGTCGTTCTTGTGCACCAGGTCCTTGAACATGAAGTTCAGCCGGTTGCCGAGTACATGGCCGCCCAGGAAGATCGTGAATTTGTCGCCGCTGCGGCCGACTAGGCCGATGTCGCTCTGGTAAGGACGGGCGCAGCCGTTCGGGCAGCCGGTCATGCGCACGCTCAGCGTCTCCTGTTCCAGGCCGAGGCGCTTGAGCTCCGCCTCGAGCTGATCGATGATGCTCGGCAAGAGCCGTTCGGACTCGGAAATCGCCAGGCCGCAGGTCGGGATAGCCGGGCAGGCCATGCTGTAGCGCTGGACGTTCGAGATTTGCTCGGGCCGGGCGATGCCATGCTCCTCCAGGAGCCGCTCGATGTCTCGTCGGGCGTCCGCTTGCAGATCGCAGAGCAGAATATCCTGCAACGGCGTGAGGCGGATGGCGGGCTGAAGGCGTTCGATGATCTTCCGCAAGCCAGTACGCAGCCGCATGGCGCCGTCATCCTTGACGCGGCCGTTCTCAATGCTCAGGCCATAGAAGTATTTGCCGTCCCCCTGGGACTGCCAGCCGTGATGCGGATCAAAGCCGCCGACTTGCACGGGCCGCGGGGGCGTCAAACTGCCGCCAAGGTAGCCGCTTAGCACCTCACGGAATTTTTCAACGCCCCAGTCATGGACCAGGTACTTGATCCTGGCGCGCTTGCGGTCGGCTCGGTTGCCGTGGTCGCGGAAGAGCCGGACCACCGCCTCTGCAGCGCTGACCACGGCCGTCGCCGGGACATAGCAGATCGGCCGGGCGAGATGTGGAAACGTGTTGGGATTGCCATGCGTCATGCCCATGCCGCCGCCGACCAGCACGTTGTAGCCGGCAATTCTGCCATCCTCGACGATGGCCAGCAGACCAAGGTCCTGGGCGTGGATGTCGATGCAGTTGTCCTCGGACAGCGCCAGGCCAGTCTTGAACTTGCGCGGCAAATAGACCTTGCCATAGAGCGGCTCGATGTCCGGCCCGGCTTGCGGGTCGCCAACCGGCGCGCCGTTCAGCCAGATTTCATGATAGGCCCGGCTTTGGGGCGCGAGATGGGCTGCCAGGACAGCGGCGGTTTCCTGAAGCTGCGCATGCACGCCGTCGTGGTGCGGAGCAGGGCAGGCCATGACATTGCGCTCGACATCGCCGCAGGCGCCCAGCGTGGTTAGCAGGCAGGCATTGATCCCGGCGATGGTCTCTTTCAGGTTGCCTTTCAGTACGCCATGAAGTTGAATCCCCTGGCGGGTTGTGAAGCGCAACGTGCCGTTGGCATAGGCGCCGGCTAGATCATCCATGGCCAGGTACTGGCTGGCCGTAAGCCGGCCGCCAGGGATCTTGCAGCGCACCATAAACATATGGTGCTTGCCGACACCTTCCTTGCGGCGCGTCTTGCGGGCGTCGCGGTCTTCCTGCTGATAGCTGCCGTGGAATTTGAGAAGCTGCTTGTCGGCATCGTTGAAGTGGTCGGTGTCTGTGGCCAGCTCCGCGGCAATTGTGCCGCGAAGCTGCCGGCTGGATTCTTTGATCCCCTCCACCGCGGATGGCTTGGGCAGTCCGTCGGTAACTTCTTGCTCTGGCTTTTGGGATGGGATCGACATAATCAACCACTCAAGTTTGCCAGTGTGCCAAGTTCGTGGCCACGGGTGGCAAACATGTCTCACGCCGCAAGCATAATTAAATTATCAGCTTACGTCAAATATCGCCTCATGTTTGCCACTTTGCCACGGGTCATGGGGCCAGGCAAGGCTCACAATGTTCACTAATCCGATAATCAAGATTACTATATCCTGATTAAGCCGCAAAATCCAGGCTTCTTCCATAATTTCGCGCGTTACCGCGGCATGCAGTCTACGATTGAAGCCAATCGGGTCCAGTGGAAGTTGAACATCCCAGAACAATCCCTCTGCGCAATGGCTGCAACGCTGGTTTTTTCGGCCGGGTCCACCAGGTTTTCGTCTTCGGCATCCTTGCTACCACCCAGAACCTAAAGTCCTTTGCGGTGCCTGCCCGAGTCCATTGAATGGCTATGAATCTCGGCTTCCTAACCATCGTGCAGGAAAACGGCGGCTACCTGGGCGGCTACCTCGTCACCAATCTGTGGGGCCGCCCTCTGGAATTTCGTCTCAGCAGCGCCGTGCGACCCAATCGGATGCAGCAAATCCTTTACGGCGGCACACTCCAGCCTTTTCTTTGCGCCGACCTGATCGGCAAGAGCCTGGTCGCCAAGACGGCGACCCAGGCGCGGTGTATTCTTACCGACTGCGAAGCAGCCCTGGATTTACGCTTGCAGATCGATGTGCCGGTCGCCTGGCTGGCGACAAACAATGACCCAGTGGCGGAGGATTTGGCGGAAGAAGGCGCCGGCAGCAAATCGTCACACAATGACGGCCTGGTTATTCACCATCCTCGTTTTCCCGCAGACGGCCCGGTGATCCAGGAATTGCTGGAACGCGTAGACACGGGCGTGCACTTGACCGAGCCGTTTGCCCGCATCCGCCAGGCCCTGGCCGAAGCCCACAAGGTGGGAGTGACTGCCCGTGCATGATCTTGTGCAAATCCCGCCAGGCCCGGCGACACATAGCGAGTGTCTGGAGCCGCATACCGAAGGCTGGGTACTCGATCCGCACTATCAACCAGAGCCGGTGAACTCGCTCGCGGTGATGCCGTTGCGGGTGGAAGTGCGCCCAGCGCGGTTGCTGCAAAATGCCCCGTCGGTTCATTCTCTCGGAAAACTGAATCTGGAAATCTCCACCGAGGGCTGGCGCTTCCCCGCGCCGCCGGAATTGGCACAGAGGCCGGAGGGTGGGGCGGCAAATCCGCAGATGCAGGCCGTGAATCCGGAGAAGACAAATGGACCGCCTGGTGCACGCGGCACTCCGCACTCGGTCCGGGCCAGTCCCTGCCGCATCCGTCCTCCGGACGACATGGCGGTGTTTGGCGATCGCCTCCTGTATCTCCTGCAACCGCCGCTGCAGCACCTGTTCGCCGGCAAACAAGTGCGCTTGCCGTCTCAGCCGTATCCCTATCAACTGGAGGGCATCGCTTTCCTCATGCCGCGGCACGCCGCCCTGCTCGCCGATGAGATGGGCCTGGGCAAGACGGTGCAAAGCATCCTGGCGATCCGGCTGCTGTTGCAAGCCGGCCTCATCCAGCGGATCTTGCTGGTCTGTCCCAAATCGCTCGTGCACAACTGGACCCGCGAGCTACGCACCTGGGCGCCCGATCTCCCCTGCGAGGTGGTCGGCGGCGACGCGGACCGGCGGCGCACGAGCTGGCTGGTCTCCAACTGCCCGCTCAAGCTGGCCAACTACGAGATCCTGACGCGTGACGCGGTTTACCTTGAAGATGAGCAAGTGAGCTTTGACCTGGTGCTGCTCGACGAGGCCCAGCGCATCAAGAACCGGGAATCGAAAACGGCCCAGGTCGTGCGCGGCATTCACCGGCAACGGAGCTGGGCCTTGACCGGGACGCCCATCGAAAACCGCAGCGAAGATCTCATCAACCTGTTTGCCTTCATCGACCCCGGCCGCGTGCCGGCCGATACACCGGCCAGAAGCCTGGGCAGCTTGACCGGCGATTGCATCCTGCGCCGCACCAAGGAGGATGTCCTGACCGATCTGCCGGCCCGGACCGTCCGCGATAGCTGCCTGGAGTTGACCCCGGCCCAGCGGCAGGCATATCAACTGGCGGAGCAGGAAGGGGTTATCCGGCTCAACGACCTGGGCGACACGATTGCTGTGCAGCACGTTTTTGAGCTGATCATGCGCCTGAAGCAGATCTGCAATTTCGATCCGCTGACCGGCGACAGCGCCAAGCTCGAGCAGCTTCACGCCGACCTGGCGGAAATTGCCGCAAGCGGCCGCAAGGCGATCGTGTTCTCGCAGTGGGTCGAGCCCTTGCTGCTGCTGGCGCGCCGACTGGCCTCCTTCGGCACGCTCCAGTTCCATGGCCGGGTGCCGCCGCGCGAACGGCCGGCCGTGCTCGAGCGTTTCCAGAAGGATGCGAGCCGGCACGTCCTGCTGATGAGTTACGGCACCGGCAGCGTCGGCCTGAACCTGCAATGTGCGAACTATGTATTCCTCTTCGACCGCTGGTGGAACCCGGCCGTCGAGGACCAGGCCATCAACCGCGCGCACCGCATCGGCCAGCGCGAGCCGGTGTTCGTCACCCGTTTCATCACGGCCGGCACGATCGAGGAGCGCATCGCCGAGGTTCTGGACAAGAAACGCCAGCTTTTCAATGAGCTGATCGAGCAGAACAGCACGCCGCCTTCGCTGGGCTTGACGGAAGAAGAGGTGTTTGCGCTGTTCGATCTGCGGGCGCGGCCGAAACGGGCGGCGGCCTAGTGGCCTGATGTTACCTATTACTTCGTCCCGGCGCGGTTAGAATAACAGAGGAAATGATTCCAGCATTCGACGAACATGGCTACTTGCCAGCGGGCGTTCATCCAGCAACGCTCGATGAAGTTGAAGCTCGCTTCGGTAAAGAATCTGAGTTGCGTCGTGTGATCCAATGAATCTGCAGAGTCATCGAGAATTAGAAGCGACGCGGGACAAACTGCGGTTGCTCGAAGAACGCTATACGGCCAGCGCACGCGAACAAGGTGGCGATGCACACGTTCGGGAATTGAGCATGAGATCGCTTAAGCGGCTGATCAATCAATTGAAAGAGGAGATCGCCCGTTTTGAGTCGCGGGTCTCGCAGGGAACAAACGGTCGCTGAGGCGGATGGAGCGGTCATTTATGGCCGCCCGCATGTCGCGCCTGCCAAAATGACTTTGCATGCAAGGGGCTGCTGCCCCTTGAACTCCCCACCCTCGGATCGGAATGCCGCCTTTTTTCTCCAAAGAGGCGTTTTGCTCAGGTGAGAAATTCTCATTAATCCGTCCCGCCAAATCACTTGGCGGCCTGTGGCGGTCTTGGAAAATTTCCGAAAAAATCCACCTGAGCAGGCAGATTGCTCTTGAACGAAGCAACACCGGTTGATCCTTGCGGGCTTTGAAGAAACGTAAACAAAATCTGAACTCTCAGGGGTCCAGGAAACCAGTTTGCCACGTTTTTGGAGGTGGGGGGTGCGGCATAAGAAGTTGCCGAATTATGCAGATGTCCGCCTTCAGCCAACTTCCGTCCGCCCGCCAATCACATGGCGGATCGAAGGCGGACCCCACGGGAGAGAGGGCCCGACCATCTTGCCCGACTTCGAGATTTCCCGAGGATTTTGATGCCTTGGCGCTGGCCATCTTCGTAGCCATGTAGGGCATCTTGGCTCGGGAGTTGGCCATCTTGACACGACGGCAAAGATGGCCGAATCATTTTTCCTGCAACTAGGGATGGCACGGAAATCCTTGGTTTAAGACCGAGCGGCCGCGCCACGGTTGCCGCTCTTCAGCGGCCGGAGCTCGTGGCGGCTCAATCCTTTCGAATCGCAGTGGTTGTGACGCGCTACACCTGGAGCTGCCGGACGATATTTACGAACATGTGCGCCGCGCCGCCGCGGGGACTAATCAGCCCCTGGAAAAGGCCCTGGTAAACATCGTCAGAGGTGCACCCCTTCTCTGAAGAAAGTCCCCCCCGATTATCGGCCCGACCTTGAGGCCATGGAAGATTTTAGCGATCTCGAGTTGCGGAAAATTTCGCAGACTCCCCTGGCGCCCGCCAGGCAGCGCCGCCTGGAAAGGCTTCTTCATAAGAACCAGCAAGGCGAACTGGCCGACCGCGAGCGACAAGCATTGGCCGGGCTGAGGGCTGACGCAGACCGAAGCATGCTCCGTCGGTCCTACATTATCTCCTGTTGAAGTGCCGGGGGCATCGATGACGTAGATACGTCAGACTAAAATGCGATACTACATATTGCGCACCCCTTTTATCCCTAACTCAAGATGAGCCAAGCGGATCCGAAGACTGTCCCTTTGTCCCGCCTTTGTCCCGGAGGTCAGCTGGTTGTAAGAGAGGGTCGTAGGTGAAGGTGGTGTCCTGCCGCAGCAGGTCGCGGATGCCAGTCAGGTTGCCGCTGGCGTCGTAACTGTAGGTGTACTTCTCGCCGCCGGGGCCGACGATCTGTGTGACGTGCCCGCACGAGCAGTTCGTCATGTCGACGATCCGGCCGTCGCCGTCGCGCACCTGCTCGAACCGGCCGTTGAGGCCGTAGGCCAGGAAGGTCGTGCGGTCGGTCGCGTCCGTGACGGTGACGTCGCCGACGCCGGAAAGTGTCAAGCTAGGCTCTCGTCATTCGGCCTCTATCATGCCAGCAATTCCGCAAGCCAGGTCACGCTTGCCGATTGCTGCCTTGATCCAAGCTGCCCGCCGGGTTGCTGCGACCAGTGCCCGCCCGATTGCTTGCTGACGGTCGAAAGCCAAATCATCTGCCCGGATAGCCAATGTTGCGATGATTGCCCGCCCTGCCCGTGGTGCCCGTAACGAAACGAACAGACCCCGGTAGTCCTCTGTCCGGGCCGCTTGGTACGCCTTGCTGAACTCGGCTTGGGCCTGTCGGTGGGCTTGGATCAGCGACTCGTTCTCCTGGGCGGGGGTCCGGGCCGGGGTTCCTGCGCACCGATGTAGCTGGCCATAGCTAGCCAGAGCAGCAGCGCCGGGCCGCACAGAATGGGGAAACGCATGGGTACTCCTCGCCGTATCGCTTGCCCCTCGGCTGTGCCTTGTTGGCCCTCGGCTGGCTCGCGCGCAGCGGGGAGCATAACTGGCGTACCAAGCACAGCTTCGAGGGTCGTTTCATGGATGTTCTCCTTTGAAAGGACGCATCACTTGTCCGTGGGGATCTCCCAGCCTTGTCCCCACAACGCGTGCCAGGTGTCATTGCGTCGAACGCGTTTTCCGCATTCCGCATTCAACCTATCAGCCCCGACAGCACGTTGCCTTCCCGGAAAAGCCGGACCGGCCGGCCGCTGGGCGTTTGCAGTTCTTGCTGCGGATCGATGCCGAGCTGGTGGACAATGGTGGCGGCCACGTCGTCGGGGGTGCAGGGGTGACTGGCCGGAGCCATCCCCTGGGCATCGGTGCTGCCGTGGACGTAGCCGCGCCGGAAGCCACCGCCGGCTAGCACCACAGCCATCGACCGCGCCCAGTGGTCGCGGCCGGCGTTCTTGTTGATCTGCGGCGTGCGGCCGAACTCCCCGGCGCAGTAGACAATCGTACTGTCCAGCATCCCACGGTCGTCGAGGTCCTGAATTAGGGCCGACAGCGCCTGGTCCAGTGGCGGCAGGAGTTGCGTGCGGAGCTGACTGAAGTTCTGCCCGTGCGTGTCCCAGACCACGCCGGTACTGACGGTGACGAAGCGGACGCCCGCCTCGACGAGGCGCCGGGCGGCCAGGCAGCCCTGGCCGAATTCCGTCTGGCGGTAGCGCTCGCGCACGGACGCCCGCTCCCGGCGGAGGTCTAGGGCGTCACGCGTGCGGCCGGAACGGAGGATGTCCAGGGCCTGGCGGTGGAAGGTATCCAGGCCACCCGCCAACTCGGCGTCGCGCTCCGCCGCGTCGAAGGCGCGGTCGAACCTCCGCACCAGGTCATTGCGGTTTTCCAGCTGCTCCAGCGGGAAGTCGGCTGGCAAGACCACGCCGCGCGTATCGACCACGGCCTGAGGCGGGCGGCCGGGCACCACCGTGACCTCGAGCTCAAACGGGTCGTATGCCGGGCCGAGGTAGCCGGCGACGCTGCCGACGCCCACGTCCCGTGAGTGGTGGAAGGAAACGAGCGGGGGCGCGCCCGGGGTTGCGGACGAGAGACGGGCCACCAGGGAGCCCAGCGCGGGGTAGCGCAGGACCGGGGTCGGCCGGTTGCCGGTGGTCATGAAGGTCGTGGCCAGCCCGTGCTCGGGGATGGTGTGCCCCAGGGACCGCACTACCGCACACCGATCCATGACCTGGGCCACGCGCGGCAGGTACTCGCAAATGCGCAGTCCGCTGACGCGGGTGGCGATCGGCTTGAACTCGCCGCGGATGCCGTCGGGCGCGTCGGGCTTCAGATCCCACATGTCGATGGCCGAAGGGCCGCCGGACAGCCAGAGGAGGATCACGGACCGGGCCTTCCGCCCGTCTGCCCGGTTCCCCGCGGCGGAGCGGGCCGCGGCCTCCAGCTGGAGGAGCTGCGGCAATCCCAGGCCGAAGAGTGCCGCACTGCCGATCCGGAGGAAATCGCGGCGGACAAGCCCTTCACAGTTACGAGCAGAACACCTGGTCATGGGGGGATCCTCGTTCGTGGTTAATGGTTCAGGATGAATTCGCGCGTGTTGATCAGCGCCCAGAGCGTATCGGCGAACGCCGTCCGGCGGTCGGAGACCTTGCCGCGGTGGTCGCGGAATGCCTGGCGTTCGTCCGCACTGGGCAGGCGCGACAGCGCCCCGAGGAACAGCTCCTCGAGCGCCTCCTCATCACTCATCTTGCTATTAAGCAGCTTCTGCAGCCTGCCCGCCGGCTCACTGAACTTCTTTAAGAGCCCTGGGTCCGTCATGAGGAATAGCTTCTGTGCCACGGAGGGGGCGGTCACCCGTTCGCAGTCGCACGCCGAGGTGCGTGGCGGCCGGCCGAAACGGCGCAGGGCGTACATGATGTTCTGCCGGAACGGAGATAGGTCGCTGACGCCCAACTCGATCACCTGGGAGCCTTGCTTCGCTTCCATCCCCCAGCGCTCGTTCGTGCCCAGCGCGGAATTCAGTACGTCGATTACTACCTCGGCCGTCATGGGCCGGCGGTAGCCGTGGGCGTAGTTGACCTTGTCGAGCTTGTTCGTCTCGTTGGTCCTCGAGCTGAGCTGATATGCCCGGCTGTTGAGGATCACGCGCTCCATGTGGCGGATGTCGAAGTTGCTTGCAACGAAGTCTTTGGCCAGAGCATCAAGCAACTTCTCGTTAGACGGCGGGTTGGCGAGCGCGAAGTCGTCCACGGGCTGTACGAGGCCGACGCCGAAGTAGTGGCCCCAGATGCGGTTGACGAAGGCGCGAGCGAAGAACGGGTTATCGGGCCGGCGAAGCCACCGGAAAAGCGCCTCGCGCATGTCCATCCCCTTTTCCAAGGAGATTTCCGGGCCGCCGAGCGCCCTGGCTGTCAGCGGCCGGCCGGTGTCCGGGTGCGGGAGCAATTTCGCGTCGGCCGCCACGTAAACCTCGCGCACTTCATGCACCTGGTCGCCGATTTTCTTCTTGCGGCGCTCCACATTCTCCGCGGCGATGATGCTGGCTGCCTCGGGCGATTGTCCCACCGCCACGCCGCCGAAGACGTTGGCGTAGCCGCGGTAGTCGGCCTGGGTCCAGCGGTCGAAGGGGTGCTTGTGGCACTGTGCGCACTCGAGCCGGATGCCCATGAACGCCGCCGCCGTGCGCTCGCCCCACTGCGCGCTCGTCACCGGCTGCCGGCGCCGCCAATAGAGATCCAAGGTCTTGCGCTCGGGATAGTCGGAGTCGTCGCCCCAGAAAAACTGCTGGTCGATCTTGCGAACCTGCTTAATCCAGGCTTCGGGATCTTGCCCTTCGCGACTGGTGGCGCACAACACACCGCGCACGATCTGGTCGTACGGCACGTTGTCGTGAATGCGCTTGCGGAACCAGTCGTGCCAGGCCTGGCTAGCGCGGGGCTGCACGCCATAAGGCCTGTCAAGGGATAGTGTATTGTTCCCGGTGATATCGGAGAACTTGGTCGCCCAGAGGGCCGCGTGCAGCGGGTGCGCGAGCAGCTCATCGACCTTCTTGGCGCGCTTGTCGGGGCCCTTGTCCGCCGCAAAGGCGCGGACCTCATCGGGCGACGGCAGCCGGCCAATGTTGTCGATCGTCACGCGGCGCAGGAACTCGCCGT
>DASZFN010000022.1:0-2654 GCA_035939715.1 Gemmataceae bacterium
CATCAGCGTGATGCCGATAACCACGTACCACTTCATGGCTTATTTTTGCAAAAGCAGCACGACCAGCACTGCGATGACTGCCAGCAGAAATGTCACCACGCCGCCCATGGCGATCCAGAGCCAAAGCGCCAAGGGCGCACGTCCCGCCCTCACCGGTGCAGCAGGCGCAGCCACCGGCTCCTGCTTGACCGGCTCCGGCTTTGTCTTCTCTACAACCGGTGACGGAACCGTGACAGCCTGCGGGCCGGCCTCCGTGTTGCGGCTCCGTGCGGTCGGCTTTTCGACTTCGGGTTTGAACGAGGCCAGCGCGTTCATGATCGACTGATGTGCGGGTGCCTCTTCAGCGTCCGATCCCACCAGCGTCAGCGCCAGCCGGCTCAAGCGTTGGGTAGAACGAGCCTCCGGCGCTGGCGGCAATCCCTCGGTCCATGGTTCGAGTGCCTTTACCACTGCCGCCGGTGTCGCGAACCGGTCGTCCGGCGCCTTGGCGAGCATCTTCATGACGACCGCTTCCAACTCCTCCGGCACGTCCGGCCGATGTTGGCGTACCGGTGTTACGGGACGCACCTGGTGCCAGAGAAGTTTCTGGGCGACCGAGCCTTCACTGAAAAGCGTCCGGCCGGTCAAAGCGAGGTAGAAGGTCGCTCCCAGGCTGTAGATGTCCGATCGAATGTCAACCTTGTGGCTGTCGATCGCTTGCTCCGGCGACAGATAATCTGCCGTGCCCAGGATGCTCCCTTTTTCAAACCGTGCCGTAAGCTCTTCTTCATTCTTGCCGTGAAACAGCACCAGTCCCATGTCAAGGATCTTTACCGCCCCATCGCGGGTGATGAGCAGATTCTCGGGCTTGATATCGCGGTGAATGATGCCGATTTCAAACGCGTGCTGCAATCCCAGGGCCGCCTGGCGCATATAGTGGCATGCCTGGCTGTACGGCAGCGCTCCTTTTTGCCGCACCAGGGAGGTCAAGCTGATACCTTCGACGAACTCCATCACCAGATAGTGAAGTTGCCGGTCTTCCCCGACATCGTAAGCGCGAACAATGTTGGGATGATTCAGGCCCGCAATCGCCTCGGCTTCGCGCCGAAAGCGTTCACGCCAAACGTGTTCCCGAGATTTATCCGTGGGCAGAACCTTGATCGCCGCACAACGCTTCAGGACGGTGTGATAGCACAGGTAGACGTTGCCCATGCCGCCGCTGCCGAGACGTTCCAGCACCTGATAATGACCCAGGCGAAATCCTTTCGATTTGCCCTGCAGCAGCATGGCGGCATGAAAGTAGGTAAGCATGCCGTCGCGGATCATTTGCGTGGCCAGCTTGCGCGGATCGGAGTCCGCTTCGCCCAGGTGAGAGACGTACTCGTCCAGGCGCGCGGGATCCAGCAGCTCGCTTTTGCGGACTCGTTCGAGGAAGTCGACGCCTGTGGCCGGGACAGCCATTCCGCGATCCCCGGGAGAATGGTGATGCGCCCAGGAATAGTGTACAAGAATGGCGCCGCCGCGACAGACTCCGTCATTCGGGCGGCGTCACGCCGAGCACGATGTCGAAGTTCGCCGCCAGCTCGCCGATCTTGGACTCCTTGACGGCATTGAAGTCGATGGTGACGGCAGCGCGGGCCTTGGCATCGCGAATGGCCTGGTAAATGCCGTCCTTCTCGTTCTTAGCCTCGCCCTTGATGTAGCACTGCGTTGTCAGCAGTTCCTTGCCGGCCTTCTTGATCTTGAAGTGGATATGAGGCGTACGCCCCGGGTACGCGACCGGCTTGATGGTCCGGAAGTAGTATTCACCCTTGTTGCTGGTGAGGAATCGCCCGAAGCCCTGGAAGTTCTTGTCGCGCTGTTTTTCCTTTCTTGAGCTGTCGTCGGTGTGCAAATACACGCCCTTGGCATCGCACTGCCAGATCTCGACGAGCGCGTTCTTCAGGGGATTGCCGTTGCCATCGAGAATCAGACCGGTGAGGTGCGTGATGTCGCCAACGGCCGGGGTGATGCTCTCGTTGATCACGATCAGGTCATTGTCCGTGTCCAGCGGCAGCTTGTCGGGATAGAAGGGCCCTTCAGTCTGTGCTGGTGTGCGGACGCGCTCCAGCTCAGCGGCGAATGCGCCCGGCACCGTGAACAAGCGCGTCATGCCGACTGCGGTCGCACCCAGGGTCAAGCCGTGCAGGAATCTGCGGCGGTTTTGGACATAGGCAGCGTGTTTCATCTTGGGTCTCCCGGAAAAAGGGGTTCGAGGCCAGCGTCAGCATACACCATTGGAGGTTTCCAATGAAGAGAGACAGGACGGACAGTACCAGGGCGCCGGGGTCTTGACAGGCCGCGGGCTTCGGCGACGGCAGCGCGCACACAGATAGCGCTTGCCCTTGACGGCCGTCTTCGGCCGAGTCTTCTTGCCGGTTCGCAGGATCCTCATGCAGACGCACCCTGGACGAATTTGTCGGGCGTACCCGTCAGGGCACCACCACTTGCCGGACGCCACAGGGCAACCTCTTCGATCTTCTTCGCCAGCGCGAAATCCTTGTCGGTGATGCCGCCGGCGGAATGCGTTTGCAGCTTCACCCAGAGCTTGCCCCAGCTCACCGCCAGGTCGGGGTGGTGATTGGCCGCTTCGGAAACGTAGCCGATGGCGTTGACGAGCATCAACGTGGTGGGCC
>DASZFN010000023.1:0-9197 GCA_035939715.1 Gemmataceae bacterium
ATGAGGGCGGTCGCCAGGGCGCCCGCCACGGCGCCCGCGACGCTGCCGGTAACGGCGCCGGCCACGGCTCCCTCCGCGGCCCGTTCCTCCGACCTTTCCGTCGGCGTATGCGCTTCTCTCACCTCGCCGTGGGGCATGACGATGCCGACCTGATCCGCAGAAAAGCCTTGATGCAATAACTCATCGATGGCCATTTCGGCATGGCCCCGATCCTCGAAGACAGCCACAATCGTTGCCGCGTTGCTGATTGCCATGGGTCGCCCTTTCATGCCAGGACAGGGATCGCAGAGCCTACCTATTGGCTGGGGCAACAACAGTGCCGAAAATACCCGTCACGGGCCGGCGTTGGCGGCATGTGACCTCCGCGCGCGAGGGAGTTTTTCCGATCGACGTCGTCTGGGCTCTGGGGTTGGTTTCCGAGCACGAAGCGCACGAAGTATAATCCCGAAATCCGCTACACGTCGGCAGTGGCGAGCTTTGGCAAGCGGGGGTTCAGTTCCCCGCGATTTCCGGCTAACGGACGTGCATGGACAGGTGGTCAAGGGCATTCTGGCCTGATCGGGCATTCTGCATTTCCGTGTCTGAAACACTAGTCTCCGACGCTTAGTAAATAGGCGCGTGTCGCGTGCCAGCCCTCTTCACCATCGCACTCCGAGTGCACAGCCAAAAGATCGGCGCGCCGTCGCATCGACCAAAATTACCTACGCCATGAAGTTCTCGCGGGATGCCAGGAGGGTGCGTGTCGTCTTATCCAGTGATGGCCCCGGTCGAGGTCGCCCGGCTCATTGATATGCACGCTGCCTGTTTGGTGCTTTATGCGCGGCAGTGGTGCGCGGAGCCGGAAGATGTCGTGCAGGAGGCGTTTGTCAAGCTGGTGCGCCAGGGCCGGCCGCCACGCGACGCCGTCGCCTGGCTGTACCGCGTCGTCCGCAACGGCGCCCTCGATACCGCGAAGATGGCGCGGCGCCGCCAGCGCCGCGAGTCCACTGTGGCCCGGCCGGTGCGCTGGTTTGTGGAGCCGGAGGTGGACGGCCTCGACGCAGAGACCGCCGTGGCGGCTCTGGAACGTCTCTTGCCCGAGCAGCGCGAGGTCATTGTGTCGCGGCACTGGGGCGGCCTGAGCTTTGAACAGATCGCGGACGTGGTCGGCTGTTCGGCCAGCACCGCGTTCCGGCGCTACAGCGCCGGCGTCGATGAGCTGCGCAAGCACTTGGGGGTGACATGTCCGAGCCATTCCTCGAACGCCTGAGCCGATTCACGCCGGACGCGGGCAGCCTGGAGCGCGATGCCTTGTTGTTCGCCGCGGGCCGCGGCTCCGCCCGTCCGAACTGCGCGTGGATAAGCATCGCCTCGCTGCTGGCCGGCACCCAGGTCCTGTCGCTGGTGCTTCTGTGGCCGCAATCGATGTCGCGAATGGAGAGAGCAAGCCTTGCTACAGCCACTCGCCCCACGCCGAGCCCGGCTCTTGAACCGGAATGTCCGAAACACCTGTGAATCCCGGCCTCTGGACAGTTCACCACGGCCTGTCGGAGTCGGAGCTGGAAGATCGCCCCGACAGCAGCGTTAGTCTGATTGATGCTGAGCCGCCATTGCGAACCATCGCGCCGCCCTCGGTCCTGTACTGAGTTCTCAGGCGCCTCTGACGTAACTTCGTAGGGACAAGCTGCCCGCTTGTCCCCCACTCCGGACAAGCAAGCAGCTTGTCCCTGCGAAAGGAGATAATCCCGTGCGCCGAAATTTCCTTTGCTGCGCCGTGGTTGCCCTGTGCGCGTGTCCGTGTATCGCCAGTGAGCCTGCCCCTGCTCCGGAAACGCTGATCCGCTTGACCGTGCAGCCGGCCCCCGTGCCGCGGCCCGCACTCCGCTACTTGCTCCTGCCCGAACTCAAGGAATTGAATCCGGGCAACCCCATGCATAATTACTTGAAGTGCTTCATGGAACAGCAGAAGTTCTTCTTCGACAAGGAGGCGTTTCAGCGCCGGGAGAAGCTGCTGACCATGCCGCTCAAGGAGCTGCCGGCGCGTGAACTGCAGGACTATGGCGGGTTCGCCCTGCGCCAGGCCGACTGGGCGGCCCGGCTCGACAAACCCGATTGGCAGATCCTGCTGAAGTTGAAGAGCGACGGCATCAGCCTGTTGCTGCCGGACCTCCAGGAGATGCGGAAACTGGCGACCGCCCTGAAGGTGCGCTTCCGCACCGAGGTGGCCCTGGGCCGCTTTGACGATGCCCTGCGCACCGCCAAAACGCTCTTCGCCATGACCCGGCACCTGGGGGAGCACCCGACATTCATCGGCAGCCTGGTGGGCATTGCCGTGGCGTTCAATGCCATCGGCCCTCTGGAGGAAATGCTGGAGCAGCCCGGCTCCCCAAACCTTTACTGGGCGCTGACGAACTTGCCCAGACCGCTGGTGCCGCTGGACAAGGGCGCTGAAGGGGAACGGGCCACGGTGGACGCGGAGTTCCGCGACTTGAGCGAGACCGCGCCCATGAGCCCGGAGCAAATCGCCAGGTTCGTCGCGCACATCGACTCCTTGCTCTCGGGCGATAAGCCCATCAAGCCGGGCGACGGGGTGCGGGCGTTTCTGAATGCGCGAAACAAGGACGGGGGTAAAGTCGCCGCGGCGCGGCGCCGCCTGGTCGAAATCGGCCTGCCCGAGGAACGTCTGCTGAGTTTTCCGGCGGACCAGGTCATCCTGCTGGACGAGAAGCGTGAATTCGAGATGCGCCGCGACGACCTCTTCAAGTTCCTGAATCTGTCCACGTGGCAGATCGAGACGCTGGCAGTGAAGACCGGACTATTCGGGTCGGTGTCAAAAGAAGAGGCCATACACCCACGGGAGCCGGCCCTGTTCGCGGATGCTTTCCTGCCGGCAATCATCCGCGTCCATCAGGTCCAGGGTCGGCTGGAGCAGCGGATTGCCATGCTGCGGCATGTCGAGGCGCTGCGGCTGTACGCCGCCGGACACGGCAGCTGGCCCGCGACCCTCGCAGAGGTTTCCGTGCCATTGCCCGAAGACCCATTTACCGGCAAGCCGTTCCACTACGAACGCGTCGGGGAGATTGCTCACCTGCGCGGCACGCCGCCGCATGGCCGGGAGCAAGAAGCGCTCTTCAACATTCATTACGAGATAACGCTGCAAAAGTCAGACGCCGGCAGCCGGACATCGGCCAGGAAGTAAGCGGCGTTTTGCACTCTGAAACTTTGAGCGGGGAGTAATCAGCGATGATATGCCTTCTGTTTACGGCCATGACTATGAGCGCGCTGCCACCCGATCCGGGTGCGGCGGGCACAGCCCGAGAAACCGCTTTGGCGCCAGCAGCACGCCCCGGCAATCCGTCCGCCGCTACGGTACGCCTCAGCGTGCGACCGATGCCTGCCCCCAGACCCGCTCTCAAATACCAGCTCCTGCCGGAGCTACGGGAGTTGAACCCCGGCAATGCCGCATACGACTATTTGAAGTGCTTCATGGAGCAGCGCCGCTTCTTCTACAGCAAAGAGGCGGTTGCCGATCGCAGCCGGTACCTGGCGATGCCGCTCAGCGAGCTGCCGTTGGATAAGCTGCGCGACTACGGCGGCTTCGCGCTACGGCAGGCCGATTGGGCTGCCCGGCTGGACACCGTTGACTGGCAGAGCCTGCAGCACATCCGAGAGGGCGGCATGGAGCAACTGCCGCCCGAGGTCGGGCCGCTCCAGGTTCTGGCGGCTGCGCTGCAGGTTCGCTTCCGTGCCGAGGTGGCCGGCAAGCATTTCGACAGCGCCATCCGCACTGCCAAGACAGTGTTCGCGCTGTCCCGACATCTCGGCGAGCATCCCTCCGAGGTCGCGAACGTCCTCGGGCTCTGGGTCGCGCATCTGGGTCTCAACACGCTCACGGAGATGGTGCAGCAGCCGGGATGCCCCAACCTGTACTGGGCGCTGACCGATCTGCCCTGTCCGCTGGTCGATCTGCGCAAGGGCGTTCAGGGAGAGCGCACGTTGCTGGCCGCGGAATTGGAAGTGCTGCGCGAGGACGCCGCGATGACGGAAGCCGATTTGGAGGAGTTCGTCAGCCGCTTATCCGCGGTGATGAACTTCGCGCGCGAGCAGGGCGGCAGGTCGCTGCGAAACCTTCAACCGGCGCTGCAAAGGCGCGTGAAAGATGCCGCATCCGTTTCTGCTGCCCGCCGTCGCCTGATCGGGGCGGGGTGTGCCGAGGCGCTGGTCAAGAAGTTCCCACCCTTGCAGGTCATCCTGCTGGATGACAAGCGGTCGTATGAGGTGGAGCGCGACGAACGCTTGAAACTGCTGTCGCTGCCTCTGGCAGATCGATGGTAGGACAGGTTTTCAACCTGGCCGGACGAGCGCGGACAGCTTGGAAACCTATCTTGCAAGCGACGCTGGTCTGTTCTCCGACCTGCTGCCGCACATCAGCAAACTCCGCCGGACGCAAGCCGAGCTGGGACGGCAGATCGCTTTGCTGCGACACGTGGAGGCGCTGCGCCTGTGTACAGCCCAAAACGGAGGCAAGCTCCCTGCGCGGTTATGCGATATGACCGTGCCGTTGCCCGCAGATCCCGTCACAGGCAAGCCGTTCGCTTATGCCGTGGACGCAGCAACAGCACACCTCCGTGCTAATGCGCCTCCGGATCAGGACAAGAGCATGGGCGGCGAAGTGCATTACGAAGTGACGATTCAGAACTGATTCTTTCCTGCGTGGCGACCGCACAATCGAGGTATAGCATGGTCCTCTCCACCCTAAACCAGATCGACCCCGCGGAAGCCTGGCAGCCCTGGCGGCCAACCGCCGGCGATCCCTGGAACCGCAAATGGGCGGCTCACCTCTACCGCCGCGCTGCCTTCGGGCCCAGCCGCGACGATCTTCTTGAAGCCGAACGGCTTGGTCCCCAGGGCACCCTTGACCTGTTGTTCGAGGCAAGGCCTCAGGCCAGCAAACTGGCGGAATCGCTGACGAACGTCGGCCGGATCGCCGCCGCGACCGACGAGAGCGGCGAACAACTCCGCGGCTGGTGGCTGTACTGCATGCTTCAGGGCTGCCATCCGCTGCGCGTGCTCAACCTCCGAAAATGATTTGGAATGAAGATTGAAGATTGCAGATTCAAGCTGCAATCCCGTGATTACGCCAAATGGTCACGAAGGCGACCAGCCTTGCCCGAAGGTCGGGGCGAAGGCCGCCAGGTAAATAGTGATGGAGCAGTTCGCGCACTACCTCTCCGAGGGCGCGCCATCCGGCCCGGCGCTGTCCCGCCGCGTGCGCGAGGCAGTGCATGCGATCTTGACCATGGCGGAATTCTCCCGACGCCAGTTCCTGACACACACATTGAAAGGCTCCTCGTTGGTGGCCTTGAGCTCGTTGGTGCCGCAGTTCGTGTCCCGCACCGCACAGGCCGCGGCGCCAGGCAAGGACAACATCCTCGTCGTGCTCGAGATGAGCGGCGGCAACGACGGCCTCAACACGGTCATCCCGTACGCCGACGATCTCTACCACAAAGCCCGGCCCACGCTCCGGCAGACCAGCAACGAGGTGATCCGCCTCGATGCCCACGTCGGTCTGCACTCCGGCTTGCAGGGTCTCAAGCCGCTCTGGCAGCAAGGTCAGCTGGCTGTCGTGCAAGGAGTCGGCTATCCGAACCCGGAGCGGTCGCACTTTGAAGCGATGGATATCTGGCAATCGGCGGACCCCAAAGGACGCGTCACCACGGGCTGGCTCGGCCGGGCCGCGGCCGAGGGCAAGGACTTTTCGGGCGGCGTACCGATCCTGCACCTCGGCCCGAACGGTCTGCCGCGCGCCGTCGCGGGAGCATCGGGGGGTGGGGCGGTGACGTTGAACAGCGAACATACCTTCCGCCTGGAGCTGGGCGGCGGCAAAGCGGGGCAGAAGAATGCCCGCCGCCGCTTGCTCGAAGACCTGGCCGCGCCGGCCGGCAAGGGCGATGACCTGGCCTCCTTCGTGCAGCGGCGGCAGGTGCAAACGCTGACGGCCGTCGAGCAGTTGCGCGACCTCCTCGAAGGACCCAACGCCGTGCCCCGGCAAGGGACCGGCCTCAGCCAGAAGTTGCAGCTTATTGCCGGGCTGATCGCCAAGGGCTTCGGCACGCGCATCTTCTATCTCAACCTCGACGGCTTCGATACGCACTATGCTCAAAGTCTCACGCACCAGAACTTGCTCGCTGAATTCGCCGACTCGGTTGGCGGTTTTTTCCAGACCTTGAAAAAGACCGGCCACGATCGCCGCGTGCGTTTGCTGACTTTTTCCGAGTTCGGCCGCCGCGTGCACGAGAATGGCAGCCGCGGCACCGATCACGGCGCCGCCTCTTGCCTGTTCCTAGCCGGTCCCTCGGTGCAAGGCGGCGTGGTCGGCAAACACCCCAGCCTGGCCGACCTCGATGCCGGCGACCTCAAGTTCCACACCGATTTCCGCGCCGTCTACGCCACCCTGCTCGACCACTGGTTGTCCTGCGACAGCAAGGCCGTGCTCGGCGCCAAGTGGGATCATGTGCAGCAACTGGGCGTCTGAATCGGGCGCGGAGTGATCGTTGCTGGCGTGCGCCAGGGAGCGGACCAGGGGTCGCCTTTAGTCCCAACGGCAAGTGGCTCGCCTCAGCGGGCTGCGATCAAAAAGTGGTGCTCTGGAATGCGGCCGACTGCCAAAAGGTACATACTCACGATGCGAACGATGGCGGTGAGTGCGCCGGTAGCGTCGCGTTCAGTCCGGACAGCAGATGGCTCGTCGCCGCAGGAGAGCTGGTCCCGGCCGGCTCTGAGGAGAGGATCCGGATCTGGGACGCCATCACTGGCAAAAAGCAGAGTATACTCCGAGGGCATGTCAACGGCATCTTCAGCGTTACGTTCAGCCCCGACGGCAAAATCCTGGCCACGGCGGGTTCTCAAAAGGGGGAGATCATCCTCTGGGATTTCGTTACCGGCCGCAAGTTATTCACACTTGAGCCGCAGACGGATCGCATCTGGGCAATCACCTTCAGGCCGGATTTCAAGACGCTGGTTTCCGGCGGCGAAGACGGGATGATTCGGTTCTGGGACGTTGCCAGCGGCAGGGAACTGCGCAAGTTTCGGGGGCATGCCAAGGAGGTCATGAGCGTAGCCTTCGGCAAGGACGGCAGGCTACTGGCCTCCGGGAGCAGGGATGGGGAGGTGAAGCTCTGGGATTTCACCAGCGGCAAGGAGCTGCGCGCCTTCAAGGGCCACTTCGACGCCATTACGGGGGTCGTGTTTCATCCGGATGGCAAACAGTTGGCGACGTCAAGCTATGACCACATGGTGAGCCTGTGGGACGTGAGCGGTGCTCGTTAGGGCGTTGTAGTCTTTAGTTCTCCAAGCACTTACCGGGATTGGTGCAGGTGGACGCATCGGTCACATCGACCCGAGGTTTCCCACCGCTCCTCGGCTCCTACCGCCCAACTAAAGAAGGCCCGTTGGTCGAGCCCGGCTGCCGGGCCGCCATCTGACGCGCGCGCCGCTTCTCGTACTCCGGCATTATCCATCGGTCGTACAGCCAGCCGTTTGCCGACCCTGCTGCGGCCCCTGCAACCGCGCCGGCCATCCCGAGGGCCCAGCCGCCTCCCCAGCCCACGGTCAGCGATGCGACGATGGGGACCAGTGGCAGAGGTACGAGCGGCAACGCCGTGAGCATACCCAGGAAGGGTTTTCCTACAAGGATGCCCAGGAAGGCGAAGACGATCGGGAAGAGCGCTATCGCCCAGGCCTCGCCCGGGGTGGCGAGCGACGTGGTTGCCCAGCAGTAGGCGCCGAAGAGGGCGAACAACACGGCGAAGGCGACCGGCAGCCAGAGCCCCCTCACGACCGGTGTGGGATCCAGGGCCTCTCGCAGTTCCCATAAGGCGAACAGCCAGCCAGTCACCGCCCCCGCCACCGCTCCTGCGGCCGCGCCCGCGATGCCGAGGAGCCAGCCACCCTCCCACCCGCCAGCCGGCGACGCGACGTAGGGGACCAGTCCCATAACGTAGAGTGGTACGAGCATTAACGGGAAGCGCAGACCGTGGAAGAAACCTCTCCGCGCCAAGACGCTTCCGACGACGGAGGTGAACAGGAAGAGCCCCAGCGCACAGGCCGGGCGCACCAAGACCTCGGCGAGGGGCTTCGCGGGATGCGCACTTGCCCAATAATAGGCGTACAAGGCGGCACCGAACACGGCGAAGAGGACCACCCACGGCCAACGCGGTCTAGCGCCCGGCGCCGCACCACCAACCTGGCGTCCACACGAAATGTCGTCTATAGCCATAATCCACCCGTTACTGCCGAACGCCAAGGAAGCGATACGGTGTCCTCCGCCAGGACGCAACTGCATACGCGGCCGGTCGTAGGAGGCGGAGCGCCTAAGTATAGGTTACTCGCTGTAACCTCCCATCGATTTGCGACTCGCCGATGTGCTTTCCCCGGGAATTCTCCGCGCCAGCACCTTCAACTTTGTGGCGGCGAGCATCATGAGAACGATTCCCGGGATGGCAATAGCAATTACCTTGGGCGAGTAGAACGCCGCGAGCGCCGAAACGGCTACCAGCCACATTCCAGCCACAGCCCCGACCAGAAGCCTATTCCGCCTATCCCGATTCATGAGCCACCTCGCATAAATGTCTCTGTTAGTCTACCTCATTTGGGGGCAGCGGGAGGCTGGTCGAGGACGTGGAAGTAGACCGTAAGCGGCGGCGTTGGTGGCCTCGGTGCTTGGCTCGACACCGCACAGGTTGGCGAGGACAAAATCCGGAAAGGGACACGGCAAATGCTCCCTTCTCCAGCCGCCTGTTTTCCGCGATCCAGAACAGCGTCGCAATCGGCACGCCCACGCGCACGTCGCGGCCGATACGCTGGAGTTCATCCGCGGTCAGCCGTGATTACAGCACGTTGAAGCACCTGCCCGACTCGGCGGGATGGGGCTCCTGCGCCTGCTGGTCTTCCACATAATGATGTTGGAAAGCGGATTGCCGCGCGCGTCCGTGAAAACGAGACAATGCATCTGGCTGCACAGCACGAGGCCGGTCGCGTCCGGAGCGTCTTCGAGCAAGCCTGTGATTGACTGCTGCACGGTGCCGAGAATCGTCGCCGGATTTAGCTCGTAGTGTCAGATGGGAAGACCGGCCACCGGCTCCGGTAACGGAAGCCGTCTGATGTGGTGGAGTTCGCCGGTCTCAAGGTCCAGCACCGCACCTTTGAAGAAGGACGTG
>DASZFN010000024.1:0-1667 GCA_035939715.1 Gemmataceae bacterium
TCCCAGTACCCCAACGTGGTGTCTGGCGTCCCTTTGTATCCTGCTACCAAGACGGCCGCCGAGTGGTTCAACCCGGCCGCTTTCGTTGCGCCAGGCCAGTACAAATACGGCAACGCCGGCAGGAACATCTTGCGTGGACCGAGGTATTCCGACGTCGACTTCTCGGCCGCTAAGACCTTGCACATTATGGAGCGCGCTCAGATTCAATTCCGGTTCGATGCGACCAACGCTCTCAACCACACCAGCCTCGGCATTCCGAACACCAGCATCGGAGGCTCGACTGTCGGGCAGATCACCGGCGCCGCGCTTTCAGGCCGCACACTCCAACTCGGCGCCCGTTTGTCGTTCTGACGGAGCGCGCTCTCACGCCGGAAGGACGGCCGCACACCGCAACGCGCGGATCCTTCCGGTAACCTATGGGCACGAGCATCCAGGCAGTCGTGTACGCTGGCCTTTGCGTTTGGGTTGCAGGCGCCGCTCCGGCTTTTCCCCAATCTACGCCTCGATCCCAATCCGTCCCCGGCAAGCAGCAGCAGATCGAATCGCATTCCCGCCAGGCACAGGAGTTCTTGAGGAAGGGCCAACCCGATTTGGCGGTGGGCGAGTTCCGCGCCATCCTGGCACTGGACCCGAACAATGTCGACGCGCGCGGCAATCTCGGTGTGACGTTTTTTTTCCAGGGCGATTATGCGAAGGCCGCCCCTGAGCTTCGCAACGCAATCAAGCTTCGTCCCAACCTGTGGAAAATTCAGGCGCTGCTCGGCATCTCTGAAAAGCGGCTCGGTCAAGCCGCCGGCGCGCAGGCCGATCTGGAGAAGTCGCTCCCGCAGTTGCAGGAGGAAAAGCTCCGCATTCAGGCCGGATTGGAACTGATCGAGATCTATTATGCGGCAGGCCATCTGGACAAGGCCGCGGGCGTAGCCGGCGCTCTGCGGCAACTCGCTCCCGCCTACACCGACATCCTCTACACCGCGTATCGTATCTACGCGGACCTGGCTGGCGAGAGCATGCTTAGCATGGCCATGCTTGCGCCCAAATCCGCGCGGATGCACCAGATAATGGCCCCAGAGATGGCGCGCCAGGGGCCCACCGAGGGGGCGCCATCGCGCACTACCGCGAAGCGGTCAAAAATGGACCCGCGGCTTGCAGGGGCAGCCCGAAACTTCGGCTCTGGGCCAGGCAGTCGACGCGCGAATCGTGCAGCAGATGCCCCTCAACGGTCGGAACGCGCTGAATCTGGTTTATGACGACATTTTGAGGGAGATCACCGAGCGTTACCGCAGCGCTTCGGGGTTTTTCTGTGCACGAATCGAAGCACTGACAAATCGATGCTCGCGGGTCAGCCGAAGCTTCACTTCGAGCTCGTCAGCCAGATGTCCACTTCCGTCTGCTTGATTACGAAATAGATCGCCCGGTTGTCATGCGTCAGCGCAAACCGGTTGTACAATCCGCCTTCGAAATCCGCGAGCACTCGGCGTGTGCGGCGACTAACCGTATCTACGAGCAGGATCTCGTTGCCATGGCGAAAGAGAAGGCGGCGGCTGTCGCTCATCCAGACCGGACCGGAACCCATCGGAGCGGCATCGTGGTACACGCCCTCGGCGAGATCGTAGACCAGGACGCGGTCTTCCGGGTTGTCTCGCGGGGTAGTCCTGCCAGCCAAAAGC
>DASZFN010000025.1:0-4716 GCA_035939715.1 Gemmataceae bacterium
CGAACATGAATTGCTCGGGGAATTTCCAACCCAGCAGGTCCCCAAAGGTCGCCGCCACTCCGCTCAACAAAAGCCCATCCACAAAGGCCTGCGCCAGCAGCGCCTTTCGTGATTGCGGCTCTGCAAATATACGGCGGGCACTTGCAAAAAATCCCAGTGGTCGGGGTTTCTGTTGTAAAGGCGGTGTCGCTGGCGATGGAAAACGCGCCAGCAGCGCTGTGGCCGCTGATAGCAATTGCAGAACACAGACTTCCACGATCGTTGTCGGCAGTTCATTCTTGGTCAGCCGGTCGACCATCTCGGGCGCCAACTGCAACAGGACCGGCCATAGATAGCGGTAGTGCAGATAGGGCAACGCAAAGATGCCGAGCACCAGCGCCGCGGCGCCCCCGGCGCTCATCCAGCCGACGACGCGGCTCAACGGCAGCTCTGCCTCATGAGCCGCCTCTGGAAGAAGTGCATCGCGGGTCGTGACGAACACCGCCGTCCCTGCAATCAGGCAAGCCATCAGGTAAAAGGCCGCGTCGTTAGGTGCGTGTCTTGCAGCGAAGTAGCCGCCCGCCCCAGCCATGATCAGATTGCACAGGGCAGCAAAGAAAAGCAGCCTGTGTTTTGGCAAGCGCCTGACCAGCGCCGCGCTGATTGGGGCCAGCAGTATGAAAGGCACGATAAGGTAGCTGAGGATGGTTTGCCAGGCTCCGTCGGCATGCCCCGGCACAAGCCAGACGGCGCGCCGGATCATGAACGGCAGCAGATAAGCTCCCGCCAGCATCTGCGTAAAGTTGCAAAGCCATAGCGCGAACAGGCGACGGCGTGCCGCGCGTACCGACCATTGCCTGGCTACATCGCGAAGGCGGAGCATGATCCCGCTTTCTCCGTGCGCGTCACTTTTTCTTCGCCTGTTCCCAGATCGGGCCGTATACATCCTTGTCAAAAGGCGGGCAGCCGGTCGCAAACTGGCCCAGCTCGCTGTGCTTGGAGCGCATCAGGGCTGTGCAGTAGCTGAACGTCCGGCACACGCGTTTGCGGTCGATCCGGCCGTGCTCGAGCAGTTGCCGGGCGAAGTCCGGCTGGGGCAAGGCGGCACGGCCGACGCCTATAAAAGTAATACGACCGGCCTCAAGATTGGCAGCCCCTGCGTGAAAAAGATACTCCTGCAGATAGCTATAGCCACTGCCGACCATCGGCAAGTGCGGGTACTGCCGTTGCAGTTCGCCGGCCAGCTGGAAGTGGCGCTCGACGCCCAGGAGCGGGTGCTCCGGCGTTTCATAACCGTCCGGGGGCGGGTATTCGAACGGACGGATGATATGCGGGCTGGCGTACGGATTGCCCATGCTGATATTGATGAGCCCCACGCCTAGCCTGGCCATGTCGCCAATCCAGCGCGATGGCTCGGCCAGGTCGGCGGCGAACGGGTCGTCTTCGCGCGTGCCCCAGGCGCTCAATACAGGCGCCTGCCACGCACACGGCTCGCCCTGTTGCCCGGCTTTGGCCGTGGCGTAAGGAATGCCGTCGTATACATTCAGCCGGCTCGCCAGGAGCAAATCCGGCACTTCAGCACGAATAGCCGTAATAATGTCGCGTGCCAGGCGCGTGCGGTTCTCATAGCTGCCGCCGTACGGCCCCGGCCGCGTTTTCGCAGCCAACAGCTCGCTAAGCAAGTAGCGATGGCACTGTTTGATGTCTACAAATTGAAAGCCGATCCGGGTCGCCAGTTTCGCGGCGGCGATGTAATCATCAACCAGTCTGCGGAGGTAATCGTCGTCCACGAGCGGGTAGGCTGCATCCACGGCCTGGCCCGTTGCTTTGTCCGCCGGAGTGCGCGGATCGAGGATGGGATCGTGGAATGCCAGCAGCGGTCGGCGATATGAATAGCGACCGGAATGCGTCAGTTGCAGACCGACGACGAGGTCGTCATCGGAGCCGAAGGCTTCGCGATGAGCCTGGCGGCAGTCCCGGAGCATGCGCTTCAGGCCGGGCGCGGTGTGCTCGTTGATCAACAGTTGCCGGGGGTTCGCCCGCCCCTCTTCCACGACAGCAGCCGCCTCGCCCCAGATCAGCTTGGCCCCGCCCGCCCCAAACCGGCGATAGCGCCGATACGTAAGTTCATCCGGCCGGCCGTCGAGCGTGCCGTCACATCCTTCCATCGGTTGAATGCAGAGGCTATTGCCCGCGCGAAGCTGCCCGATAGTGACGGGACGAAAGAGCGGGCTCAGATCATGGCTGAAACGGATGGAAAGTTCGAGTCGCCGGCACTCGTCTTCAAGCTGTTCCAGGGAGTGGAATTTGAAATAACGGGCCAAGATTATCGATGTTTGACATTCCAACCCGAAGCGCAAGCGAGGGGAAGTCCCACGCTCGCGCTTCGGGTTAAAATCCGCAACGCTTATTCCGCCAGGCATTCGCGCAAATAACGGATGCCGTGCGCCACATCTTTCAGCCGGCCTTCCTGATCGCCAACCTCGCGCTCGATGGACAGGGCGCCGCGGTACCCCACCTTCTTGAGCGTCTTGACAAACTGCCGGACATTGACCTGCCCCTGTCCGAGCGGCACCTCCTCGCCCCAGTTGCCGGGCACTTTCGGCCGGTTCGCGTCCTTGACGTGGACACTACGGATATCGGGGCCAAGCAACTCCACGGCGCGGAGCGGGTCGCCTTTGTCATAGAGCAGCATGTTGGCGGGATCGAAGTTGACTTTCAGATTGGGACACTTGAGTTCATCCAGGGTCAGCCGCAATAGGTCCGCCGTTTCCTGTCCCGTTTCAAAGGCGATAGTGACGCCCTTCGTCCTGGCCAGATCGCTCACCCGCGCGAGCGTGTCCAGAAAAGGCTTGCGGTCGGGCTTCTTCGGTTCCGGGAGAAAGCCGGCGTGCAGCATGAGATCGGAGAGGCCCAGCGCGCAGGTACGATCGAGAGCCCACTGCAAGCGCTCCAGGCGCTCGGCCCGCGTCGCCGGATTGCCGAAGCCGCCCGACTTTTGGATGGTCTGCGGGGTGGTGTAGTCCTCACCCGGGAAACCGAGCATCGCTCCGGTCATGCGCAAGCCGGCGTCGCGGGCGACCTCCGGCAAGTCTTCCCCTTCCGCCCATGCGGCATGGTGCGGGTCGCCGCAGGCAATCTGCACGACGTCGGTCCCCAGGCGTTGAAGTAACTGCTTCAGCTCCGGCACGCTCTTAACCTGCAGCGACCAGCTGCACACGCCAATCGCCAGCGGTTCTACAGCCATGGAGCAATCTCCTGCACCCTGTGAAAGGCAACGTGCGTCCTAGCCGCCAGGCGCCGGTTCGATGCTGCAGCCGAGCGGGCCGAGCTTGACGCCATCGGTTTCGCGAATCTCGTGGAACGTGCAAATTTGTTCCACCTTCAGCTCGGCGACTTCCTTGCTGCCCGTCCAGACAATCGCCCGCCCGGTCTGGTGCGCCAGGAACATGAACTGGATCGCGCGCTCCGGCGTGCAGCCCAACACTTTGAGCAAAACTTCGACGACAAATGGCATGCTGTGATGGTCGTCGTTTTCGAGGATGACATGATAAGGCGGCTGTCGGCGGACCGATGCCTTCTCACGTTCCTTCGGCTTGGTCGTGACGAGCACGTCGCTATCAGGAGATATTGCAGACATGGTGCCCAGTCCTCGATGTCGCGCAGGGTTTCTAAGCGCGTTTATTGTAACGGGAAGCTGGGCAGGCCGCCAAGCCGTAGGTCAGGATTCTGATCCTGAGCTACGGCTTGAGCCACGGCGCCACTTCTTTCTCCAGAAACAACGGCATGCTGGTGCCGAAGTGGCCGCCGGTGTGTCCGTGTAGGATCATGCGCGGGTTCCAGGAAAGTTGTACCAGCCGCTCGTAGAGAAGCAGGTCTTCGCTGTCCAGCTTTTTGGGAATCTCAAAATTCTTGAGCCCGGCGCTCGGCCCGTAAAAACGATCCATGGTGCCGAACTCCGTGGTGCCCCAGCCCAGGATCAAGCGGTCGTAGGACGAATTGAACGAGACGATTTCGCGGCGCGTGGCGCGCAGGGCCAGGCGGAGATCGAAATCCGGGGAGACGGCGGCGGACAGCAAGATGATGCGTTCCACCGTCACGGGCGGCAGTTGCTCGGCAGCCGCCAGAACGATGCCGGCGCCGCCGCTTTTGCCGACCAGGTAAATCGGCCGCCGCGGGTCGCCAGCGTTGACCTTGGTCACATAGGCTGCCAGCTCCTTGGCTTTGCGCAGGCAATGCTGCGTGTCTTGCAGGTCCTTGAACACCTTGCCGAAGCCGTGCGTCCAATCAAACTCCACGACTTCGTGCGGAACGCCGGCGTGCGGCAACGCCCATTCCGCTGCACTGAGAAAGAAGTCCACGCCGCCTACGCCGCCAACCAGGATGACCAGACCCTTCTTCATTGGCGGACGCGTCCGTTGGCTGTCCATGTGTTGTTGAGCGCGGCAGAACACCGTGCAGCATGCCATCGTTGCCAGCGCCGCAGTCATGCGGCAAAATGTCTTCCTCATGGCAATGGACCCCTCGTCATTCAGGCGCACATGCCTTGTCCGCTGAAGTCGGTGCGCCACCAGCGTGACATGCATAGCCACGGCAGGCAGGCGCGGCAAGAGCAACTGCGGCAGAATAGCCAGGAAGGGCAGCCCAGGTACTGCTGCGAAATATCGTACAAGATATGGAACGGCTTCTATTGGCCTGGAGTCGACAAGCTCTTGAGGAAAGTTGCCCGATGCCAAC
>DASZFN010000026.1:0-3879 GCA_035939715.1 Gemmataceae bacterium
AGTGCACTATCTGGACATCGCTGGCGAGATCGATGTCATTGAAGCCGCAGCCCAAATGCACGAGCGGGCAGTGGCAGCCGGGATTGCCGTTATTCCGGCTGTTGGATTCGACGTCGTGCCGAGCGACTGTCTGGCTGCAATGCTGGCTGCCGCTTTGCCTTCGGCCAGCCACCTGCAAATCGCTTTCACGATGGGATCAATCAGCCGCGGCACGGCCAGGACCATCCTGCAAATGCTTCCGCAAGGCGGCCGAGCGCGGATCGACGGCGAAATCCGTCACGTTCCCTTGGCTTGGAAAACCTTGGAAATCCCGTTTCCAGCAGGAAAACAATGTTCGGCGACCATTCCCTGGGGCGACGTGTCCAGCGCCTACTATTCGACCGGCATCCCGAACATCGAAGTCTATGTGACGATGCCGGAACGACAGATTCGCCAGTTGCGGCAATGGCAGTCGCTATTTCCGCTGCTGAAGTTCGGCCCGCTACGCAGGATGCTCGAACGGGCGAGCGAATCGTGGGTCACGAATCCATCGGCTGGTCAGCGCGAGCGAGCAAAAACCATCGTGTGGGGCCGGGCGAGCGACGCAACCGGTCGCTCGGTCGCGGCCACACTCTTAGTTCCAAGCGCTTATAAGCTGACGGCGCTGGCGGCGACAGCCGCCGTCGAGCGTGTTCTCACCGGCAAAGTGGCAAATGGCTTCTCGACGCCATCCCGAGCCTTTGGCAAGGAGTTCATCCTTGCGATTCCGGGAACGGAACTGATATGGGACGATCAGCAGTGGAGCGCTCAGCCGGCTGATTCCGACAAGCCCAGCAGGCAGCAGAATTAACCTACGTCGGTCGGGCGGACCGAAGCGTTAGGCATAGGCCGAGGGTGAACGCCAGCGCACGACGGAAAATTTGTGCCATCGACTGAAACGCGCATACTCGAAGGACCCTTGTATTTGGGCAGTTGACGGCGCGTCGTCGCCGAATCCCTGTTCCTCATCCTGGGAAGGAGCGCTATGTGAACGGCTATCATCACAACGGGTCCGCCGTGAGCCAGCCCGTGCGACAAATTGGGCAAAACCGCGTCGATCGTCGGCAGACATCGCCCGGCAACCAGCAGTTGGACCGGTCCAGGAATGCGATCCGCAGATTGAAGTCGCCACGCGGCTGTCTCGTTGTTATTGCACGGTTTTCGCGGCAGGGACTTTGCCTTTGGGAACCAGGACAAGGCGTTCTCCGGCTGCGGTTGACAGAGTTAACAACTTGCCCGAGACGTCTTCGGCAACTTTGCCGTTGCGGTAGACGGTCGCCCCTGTGTCCGGCCAGGGATTCTGCACGATGCACTGGCCCCCGTTTTGGGAGAGGACTTCGACGAATTCAACCTGGTCGTTCTGCATGGACCCGCTGATGAGAAAGGCACCGCGCGCGGCGAGCGTAAACTGGGCGTCCCAACCTTTCGGCCAGGCCGGGAAGGCGGTGTTGATGGGATCTTTCTCAGCGGAGGGCGGGACGCTTTGGAGGAGGGCATTTTGAAGGCCGTGGGCGGCGTTGCCAAGCTGCTCAAATTCAATGGCTCCGGGGCCTTCGCCCATCATCATGCGATTTCGCAACTGGCCCCGTCCGCCACGGCCGGGAGCCCTGGCCTGCGGGTTGGAATGCATTTGGCCAGGCACGACCGTCTTGATGAGTTCCCCCATGCCGAGATTGGCGGCAATGACGGGTTCTCGGGAAAGGATGCCAAGGTTCCCTCCGTCGCCGCCCCTGCGGCTGCCGCGTCCGGTGTAAGAAGTTTTCAGGCTGTTTAACAACGCGGTATCGTCCGTGACCGGGGTGCATATGTCATAGTATTCGCCGGGTTGGGGCGACGGCGGAACGGGCAGGAGGTTGTCCGACACTTCCCGCCACTTGGCACGCAGGTCGGCATCCACGTCGAGGATTTCCGAGGCGTGGATGGCAATGGGGAACATGACGCGCATCGCCAGGAGTTCCTCCGGCGTGTCGGACCTGCCCCAGGGTTTTTCTTCCAGATTGTTTACATAACGAATGTGATATTTGCCGTCGTCGGCTTTGTAGAGGTTGGGGAAGTTTCGATAAAACTCCGCCGTGCCTTTTATCACGGGATAGCCGGTCGTGCGCAGCCACTGCACATCGGGCCAATAGGCGTAATGGAGCCAATAGAGGTTGGCGATCTTGGCCGTGGTGGACAGGACGTGAGAGGTCCAAGCGAAGGGACCCTGTTGAGTGTCCGTGTAACGGTAATTCCAGCGGCTGTTGAGCCCGTTTTTGTTGCGGGCATAATCATCAAATTCCTTGGAGCGTTCGTTCCAGGGCTTTCGCGCCAGGTAGAGGTCGCGCATTTCGGCGGCAATATTGTCGGGCAAATCCTCCAGGCCGTTGAACCAGGTTGTTTCAGGGATCCAAATGCCCTGGCTGCCCCATTGCTGCCGGGCCCCGCGGGCATAAGTGTCCAGATAGCGGCTGTAGGTGGTGAACACGCAGGTCATCAATTCGGGCCGATTGGCGGGCGTGAACCCGTCGAAGAGGCAGCCCTGGTTGTGCCACCAGTACATCGATCCCCACATGCGCAAATCGCCGTCGGTGCCCCAGATCACGCCGCAGAACCGCGGCATGTAGGTCGCACGGCAAGAGGAGCCCATGAGGTAAAGGTAATAGGCGTAATACTTCTCAACGTTGTCCGCAATGCCGTCGGCGCTGTGCAAATGAACAAAACCTTCGGTCCAGAAATTGCCCCACCACTTGCAGTTGTCCTGGAGCAGCGCGTCAAATGATTTGGCTTGGGCGGCCGCCAATTGCTTGAGCGCCAGGTCGCCGACGTTCTCGCTACGGTCATAACTGACAGCGGTGGCGGCGAGGATCACCATCTTGCCCTGGCGCGGTTCAGCGGACAAACGAACCGTCAGTTCGTTGTAGTACGACGCCTTGGTTTCGCGCCCCACAACCCCAATGGCAACCGCTGACGCGCTGTAAAAGTTGCCTTCGGTGAATTCCTGGGTCAGCAGGATCTTCCCGTCGCGGATGTCCAGGCGCGAAACCGCCACGTGATTGCCGGTGCGCATCGCCGCGCCGTGCGGTCCGATGGGCGAAGGGGGTTGTTTGACCGTGAAATTCTGAGCGTACCGCAGCATCCGCAGGTCAATGTTAATGACGCCGGGATGGCTGCGCTGATCGTCCACTTCAGTTGCGATGACGTCGCCGTCCGTCCATGCCAGACTTCGGGTCTTGACGCCGGTGCCCTCAGCAAGCTCCAGTCCTTCATAGACCGACAAATTCTGGTTGAACTTTTCGCCGGCGAAGACGCCGTCGCCGAAGTCCGCCAGGTTGACATCGAGGTATCCGCAGCCGGCGGAATAGTCGGTGTGCCCATTGGGAGAGGCCAGAGTGTTACTTCCGCTGCAAAAAAGATCGACGTGATTGATTTGATAATGCAGTGCGGAGGGAGTGGTCCAAACCAGCGTGCCCACGCGGCCATTGCCGATGGGCAGGCCGTCGTGGCTGCTCGGCGCGGGCGTTTTGAAAGAGAGATCGGAGCGCGCGACCAAGGTGCGGTATTCGTACTTGAGCAAACTCTCGGAGGTTTGTGCGCCGGCCGTTCCAGCAGTCAATAAAGCGAGACACAGGGCTGCGAGTTGAGTTTTCATATGGCGATCAGATGAATGACACGAAGAGGGTAGCCAGAGGAAGGCAAAGACTCAAAGATTGGAGACGGTGGGAAGAAAACAGCGTGTTTTGAATATAGATGCCTGGCGGACATCCGACTGCCAGTCCATCTGTCAAATCTACCCACCTTCATCCGCATCCGCCACGTGAATGCGAGGAAGGTCCCGCGAGATCACCGATTGCAGTTCGACGAGCCCCTTTCGCAGTTGAATCT
>DASZFN010000027.1:0-2582 GCA_035939715.1 Gemmataceae bacterium
TCTGACTTCTGATCTCTGACTTCTGAGTTGCAGACCTGTTCAGCTGCTCACTCCAGCGTGCTAATTGGAGTATCGTCGCGGCAGACGGGAAGATTTAGGTAAAACGCGCCGGCGCCGGCTAGCCTGACCGGGCGGCGCTCTTGCGAATGCTTTGAGCGCGGGATGCATTCTCCTTCGGTCGCGGCGAAAAGGCGGAAGAGTCGCCGAATCCCGACCGCACGGGCCGTAGAGCGCGCGGCTGATTGAAGGATGGAAGTAGCTGTCAGTCTTGTGCCCCGCTAGGCGCTCTCGAAGAGCCGCTTCTCGCGGACGCAGAACTTGACCATGCGCAAGATGTTGCCGCGCTCGCCGCGCGGCGCGCAGGTTAGCTCGTCCATGAGGGCGCGCATCAGGAACACGCCGCGGCCGCCGATGCGTAGTTCCGCGGGGTCCATGGCCGGAACCGTGGTGAGATTGAAAGGCTCGCCCTCATCGAGAATGCGAACCTCCACGCGGTCGCTGGCCAGGTAACACTGGATCTGCACGAGGGCACTGGGTTGGTCGTGATGGGCGTGGCGAATCACATTGCTGATCGCTTCGTGCACGGCGAGGACGATGGCTTCCGTAGTACCGCCATCGAGCCGCCCGGCGTGGCACACGGATTCGATAAAGGCGCGTGCCACGGACAGCAGCCGCAGATCGCTCGGCAGCGACAGTGTCAAGGGCGGACTGCTTTCCGCGGCCATGGTTCCTCCTCTTGCCTCGGCGCCGGATTATAAGGTGGCCGGCCATTCCCAGCAAGTGGCGTTGCGATCTACGCGACCCTGCTCGATTGCAGAGCAGTCGCGTGCGCACGGGCATGCGGGAAAAGCCGCCTTTGACGTTATTTCAACAGACCGGCCACAAGCAGGATGGCGCCGGCGGCGCCCCCGGCCAGGCTCAGGTACCAGACGGGCCGGTAGCGGACCATGATGGAAATCGAGGCCATCACGATGCCGACTTGAAAGGCGGCCACACCCAGGGCATAGTAGTGATGCTTGTCAAACTGACGCGCACTTTCCTGTTCCAGATGTTGCGCCTCCTGTTGCGGGTCCTCCTTATCTTCCTTGTATTTCTTTACCTGGTCCTCGAAGTGCCGCTGCACACGTTGCGCGCTCGCACTCCCCTGGACTTCCGCCAGTACGCCCACAATGTCCTTGCCTACCTCGTAAATGTGCCCTTTCGTCTTCTTGGCCTGATAGTAGCTCCACTGGTCGGTGGCCCTGGATTGGTGAAGGATCGCCTCGTTCGCCGCGTGGCCGGAAAGAAGCGAGCCTATGGCAGCGCAGACCGCCAGGACAGCCGCCGTGCACGCAGAAATGATGGTTTCTCGCTTGGCATGGTCGGGACCATGTCCTTCCTCTTCGGCGTGATGATGGTGCTCGACCGATTCCTTGATGAATTCGTGCGGTTCCGGCCCTTCTTCCACGGCGATGCACTCCTTTTTGGGATTTTAACGCGCGGGAGCCAGGCGTCTAAGCGCCTTGCGAATGGTTGCCGCTGCTTGCTCGGCCTGGGCGGATGAAACGTCCAGGTGCGTGCAGGCACGCAGGGTATGCGAGCCGTCAATCAGTACGAGGATGCCGTTTTGTTTCAAGGTCGCGGCGACTTCTTTCGCTGTGCCAAACTCCGGGTCAACTTTGAAGAAAACGATATTCGTCTCCACGTCAAGCGGATCAGGGCATAAACCCGGTGTGTCGGCAATGGCTTGCGCGATGACCCTGGCATGACGGTGGTCTTCGGCGAGACGGTCGATATGGTTGTCGAGAGCATACAGAGCAGCGGCGGCCGCCATGCCGGCCTGGCGCATGCCGCCGCCAAAAAGCTTGCGGATCTTGCGGGCCCGGGTGATGAATTCTATGGTGCCGGCGCAAGCCGAGCCAAGCGGCGCGCCCAGTCCCTTGCTGAAGCAGACCGAGACGCTATCAAAGTGACGGGCCCAGTCGGCGGCCGCTATCCCCGTGGCGACGATGGCATTCCACAAACGAGCGCCGTCAAGATGCATGATGAGCCCATTCTTGCGGGCCCAGCGACTGATCGCGTCCACCTTTTCCAGCGGATAGACCTTGCCGCCGCCGCGATTGTGGGTGTTTTCCAGGCATACCAGGCGCGTCCGGACCAGATGGTCGTTGACGGGTCGAATCTTATCTTCCAGTTGCGTGAGATCGAGGATGCCGTGGTCTCCCTCAACGGTGCGGCAAGTCACGCCGCTGAGTGCTGCCGGCCCGCCCGATTCATGATTGTAAATATGGCAACGGGCCTCACAAATCAATTCGTCGCCGGGCTGCGTATGGGCCTTGATGCAGACCTGGTTCGACATGGTCCCGGAAGGCACAAATAGCGCCGCCTCCTTGCCGAGCATGGCGGCCACGCGTTCTTGCAGCCGATTGACGGTCGGATCCTCGTTAAAGACGTCGTCGCCGACATCGGCCGCCTGTATGGCCGCGCGCATGCCGCGCGTCGGCCGGGTCACGGTGTCGCTACGCAGATCAATGAAGCTTTCCGGCATGTAATCCTCTATTTCGAGTTTTCCGCCTTCTGTCTATTTTCCAGATACCAGCTTT
>DASZFN010000028.1:0-2941 GCA_035939715.1 Gemmataceae bacterium
CCCAGTCTTCGATGTCGACCAGGTACTGGGCGCGGGATAGGAGCGTTCCCCGGCACAGGCGCGCAGTCGGTCGATCGTTTCTTTTCTCCTCTGCCCATTTGTGGAGCAAGCCGTTCACTATCTCGGCGGGCACCGGCCGCCGTTCCCCTGGATAGATGTAATCGTAAAGAATGAGATGGCTGAGCAGCACCTGCCAGTGCCTAGCGAAGTAACGAAGCAAGCGTTTCCAGTCGAGCGCATTCGCTGTGGCACGGAGCAGGTGGGCAATGTCCGCGCCGTCGTAGCGCTCGCGCTCCATGATGAAGGCCTTGGACCAGATCATCTCCTCCGCCGCGCAGAGTTGCACGATCCGGCCCAGCACTTCCGCCCGGACGCCATGCTCGAACCAGCGATCGCTGACTTCCGCCAGGCCGTTGCCGGAGCTGAAGATGATGTCAATGAAATCATCGCCGGCGAATACCTTGCCCAGCCAATGCTCGAAAGTGGTTTCCGCGCAGTATCCTGCCTGCGTGCATACTTCCAGCGTGCGCGGGTAGTCCCTGGGACGAAGGAAAATGTCCAGGTCTTTCGTCTGGCGATGGATCGAGGTGTGGCAAGCGAAGGCGTAACCGCCGCCAACCAGAAAGGGAATGCCCGCCCGCTGGAGAAGATCCAGCACATCGCCGTAGAAAGCCTGCGTTTCCTCGGTCAGTTTACTGGGCAACGCATTGGCTGTTTTCATGATGGTGTCTCGTTCCCGCGAGGCAGACACGAAATGAGCAAATGATGTGCCGCCGTGGTATGGTTTTTGCTCGCAACCATCAGCATGGCCACATCAAAGACCGAGATGCGCCTGGCTGTCGTTGCCGACCTCCATTGCAGCAAGGCCTCGCAGGGCAGCTGGCATGCGCTGTTCCAGCAGATCAGTGAGGCGGCAGATGTGCTTGCTCTCTGCGGCGACCTCACGAACTTCGGTCTTCCGGAAGAGGCCCATGTCCTGGTCAAAGAGCTGAGCGTGTTGAAGATTCCCATTATCGCCGTGCTCGGCAATCACGACTACGAATCCGGCCAGCAGGTTGAGATTCACCACATCCTCAGCGCGGCCGGGATTCAACTCCTGGACGGCGAGGCCCACGAAATCCAGGGCGTCGGCTTTGCCGGGGCCAAGGGTTTTGGCGGCGGCTTCGGGCAGCGCGTGCTGGCGCCCTGGGGCGAAGAGACCGTCAAGCGCTTCGTGCGCGAGGCGCTCGATGAAACGCTGAAGCTCGAGTCCGCGCTGGCGCGGCTGCGCACCGATAAACGCATCGTCTTGCTGCACTATGCGCCGATCCAGGAGACAGTCGAGGGCGAGCCGCTCGAGATCTATCCGTTCCTGGGCTGCAGCCGCCTGGAAGAACCACTGAACCGTTTTCCGGTGACGGCCATCTTCCACGGCCACGCGCATCACGGCAGTTACCAGGGACGAACGAAGACCAACATTCCCGTTTACAACGTCGCCCACCAGGTGCTGCGGGCCACTTTTCCGGATCGGCCGCTCTTCCATTTGGAGAGGATCTCTCTCGAACCGATGGCTGGGACCACGCCGGGGCAGAATGGCCAACAAAGCATCTCGCAGAGTACGCAGAGAGCGCAGAGCTAGTCGAGTTCTCCAGTAGCGATGCTGCTGGCTACTGACTACTGACTGCACAATCAGCATTTCCCGAACAGTCTTCGCCAACTTTCGTCAGCTTGCCAAATCGCCCGCCGCGCCTCAAGTGGCTGGGACCGCCCGCCGATAATTCCTTTGGCAACACGACCAACAACGCCTGCTTGCCCAACTTCCCAAACCCCGGCCGCATGGACGTGGTCGACCGGTGACATGTTCCCGCGAACAACGAGGGAGACGCCCTGATGCGTCTGTCACCGGCGCAGCCGACTCCGCAACCGTGTGTACCCCGCCCACGGTTAGCGGATTGGTTCCTGCGGCCGACTTGCAAGGGACTCCGGCACTTAGATTCCTCCCCGCACCGCTCGCTGTCTATTGCACCCGGAAACACAGCACCCCAGAGCGGTTTTGCTGCGACCCCGCCGGAGTCCCTTCTTCTTGAAAATTAGTCCGTAGCCAGTAGTCAGTAGTCAGTAGCAGGACCTGAAGGTCATTCGCCATTGGTCATTCGTCATTCACCCTCGCGAATGACGAATGACCAATGACATTTTGCTACTGACTACTGGCTACCGACTACTGACCATTTCGAGGTTTCGCATGTCGATTGAATCAATCCGGGCGCGTGAAATTCTGGATAGTCGGGGCAATCCGACGGTTGAAGTGGATGTACGGCTATGTGACGGCACGCTCGGGCGCGCAGCCGTGCCCAGCGGCGCCAGTACGGGAGCGCATGAAGCGGTCGAGTTGCGCGACGGCGACAAGAAGCGCTACCTCGGCAAAGGGGTTCTTCAGGCGGTCCGCAATGTCAACGAGTCGATCGCTGCCGTGCTCAAGGGCATGGATCCGTTTAATCAGGCTGCCCTCGATCGGCTCATGATCGAGCTGGATCGGACGCCGAACAAGGGCAAGCTGGGGGCGAACGCGGTGCTGGGCGTATCGCTTGCGGTAGCCAAGGCGGCAGCGGCCTCGACGGGACTGCCCCTGTACCGCTACCTGGGCGGCACGAACGCCAGGACCTTGCCGGCGCCGATGATGAATATTCTCAACGGCGGCAAGCACGCGGATAACAATGTCGATTTCCAGGAATTCATGGTCATGCCGCTGGGCGCGCCGAGCTTTCGCGAAGCGCTGCGCATGGGCGCGGAGATTTTTCACAGCTTGAAAACCGTCCTGCACGACCGGCACCTGAACACCGCCGTGGGCGATGAGGGCGGCTTTGCTCCGGACCTCAAGAGCAGCGATGAAGCTCTGGAGGTGCTCGGTCTCGCCGTTGAAAAGGCCGGTTACAGGCTGAACGAGCAGGTCGTCTTCGCTCTC
>DASZFN010000029.1:0-6158 GCA_035939715.1 Gemmataceae bacterium
GCGCCTGGGCGGTATTGGCATCTCTGCCGTAGAAGCCTTTGAAGACGGAGATCATGTCGGGACCGAAATCGCGCACGTCGTTGCGGGGATGGCCGGCGTTGAAGGCATTGCGGCGGTCGCCGCGCGTCAGGTTATTTCGCGGCACCGGCGGGATCAACGCCGTGTTGATCGCCGGCCGGCCCATGCGGTCCACCTGGACGCCATTGCGCTCGGTCCGCGCCCAGACGCCGATGATGTCCCGGCCGGGGCTGGTCAGGCGAGTGCTGGGGACTTCGAGAATAATGGACAGCGTGTTGACGTTGGGACCGAAGCTGTTGATGCCCGGATTGCGGAAACCGCCCGGCGCCGGCGGCGGGTTCTGGCCGGAGACCACGGCGGAGAATGCCACCGAATCGAAGAAGAACGGGTCGTCGTGAACGCCTGCGCGAAACATGCCCCCGCCCGCCACGGGAATGTTGGTATTGGTTTTGCCCCGGGCCAGGATGCCCGTCGGTGGGAACTTGGACGAGGGAATCGAGCGCAGCACCACTTCCTGGCTGCCGGCAGCGTCTGGTGCGCCAAAGTTGACGCGCAAGGTGATGTCTTCCGCGGCGTCCCCCGTGTTATCGATCTTGAGATCGAAGAACAGGCCCTGCTCAAACGTCGTCGGCGTCAGCACGCCGGGGAACGGACTGACATCCAGGATCAGCACGGTATTGGCCCCATTGGCCGGCGACTGGAAGACATAGACGTCGTTGATGTCGGCCCGGCCGTTCGCCGACGTCGTGCCCGGGGGGCCGAAGATCGGGCCGTCGCGATGGTCCGCGGCCTCGCCCAGTCCCATGAAAACGCTGAGCGCCGCCAGCGCGGCCAACAGCGCCAGACCCGCCAGAAATCTCTTCATGAGTGCTCTCCCGTTCGTTGTTGTGACCATGTGGCGATCTCCTTTGCTAGTGAATGATGTTCGTATAGAGCACCGCGGGGTCGTCATCCGGGCGGTAGCTCGACTGCGGTCCTGGATTCGACGTCAACACGGAGCGATCGACGATGGCAAACAGGCGATGGCGAACATGCCGCCCCTCCGAGCGGCCGATCTCGGCGCCAAGCTGCACGGGGCGTTTGGAATCATCGGTCACTTCAAAAAAGCCGACTGTGACCCAGACGGCAAACACGTTGCTGCGCGTGGTGACGTTGTTGCAGATTTTCGTAAGCAGCTCATTCTGCACATACGGATGCCGGGCCGGATCGGCGGGCGGCGCCGTCGCCGCAATGGCCGGCTGGAAGAGACGGCGTGCCCCGCCGTCGAAAGAGCGCAGCAGCGTGCTGTCGATGCCTGTGCCTTGCGGATACTGCGTGTCGCCGGCCGTCACGACTCCCGTGGCCAGGCTCAGAAAAGGCCGGTCGTTGGGGCCGGGGTTGGTGTTCGGGCTGCGCAAGGAGAGCAGCTTCGCGAAAATCGTGTCGGAGCTTCCCGAGCTGTACAGGTCTTGCAAGGTGAAGCGATTGCCCGGCTGCGGGTCGCACAGGGCAAGGAAAGGTTCGGGGTCCCACAGGGTATTGAGATTCAAGCGCCCCGCCGTGCGCGTGTCGTGCACCGAGCTTTGCCGATTGCGGGCTTCCAGGAACTCGAACAGGCGGTACAGGCGCCGCTGCTCGTCAAACCAGGGCGCAAGATGGCCGAAGCGCTGGTCGGCGGCGCCGCCCCGGATGAACCGCTGCGTGAGCTGATACGGCTGGCAGCCGCTCACCTGCAAGAATTCCAGGGCGCTGACCAGCGCCCGGTCCAGATGTACGAGCCAATCGTAATGAGCCGACGCGGGGCCCGGGCTGTTCGGCTGGCCGAACGTATGTCGCGTTGTGCCGGCGGAAACCTGATCCACCACGGGATTGTCCGCGTCGCCGGGGTTCAAGGCGGCGGCATAAGGCTGACGCTTGCCGCGCGAGGCGTATACGGTCGTGGAATCGATAGCCTGGCGCAGGGGAATGCTTTCCAGGTAATCAATCGTCAAGTATGGGTTGTACCAGGGATTGGCCTCGAGATCGCCGCTCGCGCCGGTCAGCGTCGGGCTGGGATCGTACGGCAAATGCGGATTGCCGAGCCGGCGGAGCAGCACGGTGAGCCCCGTGGCGCGGTCGTCCGGGTCGCGCGCCGGCGGCGTCGTGTAGGTCACGGGAATCTGCATGCCGTCCAGACGCAGGATCGGCGTGGCATCGGGCACCGTTCCGCCCTGTGACTGGGCGCGGATGGTGTTGCGCGCATCGCTCGGGGGATTCTTCGGTCCCAGAAGGAAGAAGCCCTGTGCGCCGATGCTCGGCATGGCCCCGGGCAGCGGCTGCCCGCTCATGAGCACTGCCCCAGAAGCGAAAGCGCTGTCCGTCACGTCCGCCGTCCGCGCCCGGATCTGGTCCGGCGCGCCGAGCACATTATCGTTCAGCGGCCGCAGCCGCAAGGAATTGGCGACCAGCACCTGATAGGGCAGGAAGGCGTCCGCGTTGGCCACACGTGCCAGCGATCCGGCAGGCAGAGCGGCAACCTGGAGCGGCACGGCGGCCAGGTCGATGGGCTGATCTCCCGCCGGCGCTGTCGGAAACGGATTGTGCAGCTCCGCCCAGACGTTCACCATGTATTGCGCGCCGGTGGTTGGACTGACCGGCTCCTGGTATTCCGCCAGCACCTCGTTGAGGACGACGCGCGGCAGCTCCACGCCCAATACCCAGTAGCGCGGCAGCTCCGCATCGCCATTCAGGGTGCCCACGTCGAAAGGCGGCAGCCCGGGCGGCTGGCCCTGCGGATAGGCGTCCTGGGCGGTGTAGAAATTGAAGGGCGTGCTGATCTCATCCTCATCGATGAAGTCCACCATGTTGGCCGCGAGCTGGGCCAGCCAGCGCCGCGGCAGCAGCTCCTGGTCCGAAGGTGCCGCGGGATTCGCGGCCGGCGGCACTCCGGTGACGAGCAGCAGGCTGCGGTAGATGTTGTCCGCCAGCCGTTGCCGCTCGAACAGGGCGTCATGAAACTGGCTCGCGGCCTGGACCGAGTCAAAGCGCTCGCCGGGGCCGCACAGCGGCGCTCCAAACGGCGGCGAGCTGCCGCTCCCTTGATGCGGGAAAGGCGGCAAGGGCCGGTTGATGTTGATCCGCTCCAAACCGGCGCGCACGGAACGCCAGTCCGGCGTGAACTCGCTTTGCATGGGCGGCGCAGCCGAGCGCAGCGCCAGCGGCGGAAACGCAACCGCCGGGCCGGAAGGTGCTTGATCTGGCGCCGTCGCGGCTACCTGGTACCCCGAACTGGCCGGATCGTATAGCCACGGACTGACGCCCGGCTTGTCCAGGTCAAAGCTATGCGTGGTTACCAGCCGGCCGGTGCGCGGCGCGGCAAAGTTGGCCGGGCACAGGCGTTGCAAGTCGGAATACAGCCCCGCCGCCCCCGCATCGCCGGCCCGCAGCAGCGCCTCCAGGTTGGCCGCAGCGAACACCCGGCCATCCCCGGCCGGCGCCAACACATTGAAGAGCGACGGATGCTCTGCCCGTTCCGCGACCGAGCCATTGCCATAGCCTGCCGTCGCCATCGGAAACGAACTGGACGCCGGCGCGGCGCCGTCTCCAGGCAACAGCAACGGTCCGCTGGCCGCATAGCCATTGATTTCGTCGCAGCCGTCGAAATCGAGCGGCGCATAAAAATGCGGCGGCGTGCCGGGCTGCTCCGCATATGCCGGCGGCGGCGCCGGCTGGCCGTCGATGCCCTTCCACGGTTGGCCGCCATAGCGGCCGAGCATGGGCGGCTGCGCCGAGCCGAGGAACAGCCGCGGCCACTCCCACTGCCCGGCCGCGCTCTGGCTCAGCACGTATTGCGGATTCACTTCCCACGGTCCCCAACCCTGGTGCGAAGCGTGCGTAGGTTTTCCCTGGCCGTCGCGGCCGCGCACGTTACCGTGCGCGTTGACGTTGAGGCGATTGTCCAGATCGACCACCAGCGGCGCAAACAGCGGCTTGTACTTGCGGCCGGCCGGTGTCGTCAGCACGGGAAAATCCAGGTCCAACCAGATGCTGTCGTTGCCGCCCCCCGTGCCGATCAGGTTCTTGACATCGCCGCCCGCGTCGCCCGGCGAAGGAAAGCCGGGCCCCATGTCCGCCGGCCGCGGCCGCAGCACCATGTACTTGAGCCACGGCTTCGTCTGATCCAGCCAGTTGGGATTCGCCGGGTCGAGAGAACCGAACCCCGTCCAGGGCCGATGGTACGAGGTTGCCAGCAGGGTGCCGTCCGCCTTGACGGCGGCGAGGAACATATTATTGAGGTCTGGGTAGGTGTAGGGGACGTTGAAGCCGCCCGTCCACGCCCCGCGCGGCTTGCTCAGGTCCGCGCGCCAGCCGAGCCGCTCGGGGTCGCGCACGAAACCGTCGCCCGCGACATACGTATAGTTCACGAGCATGTAGTCGTCAATTTGTGGATAGGGGGACGCAGCGTGCAGCCTGCCGGTGCCGTTGAAAGCGGTGCCGGGGGACACGTCGCTCGCGCCATACATCGACCGGGCCAGGCCATGCCCGCGCAGCGCGGAACAGACGCCGCTGCCATCGTCCGGGCAGTCGTAGAGCAACTGGCTAAGAAAGTAGCTGAGCAGGATTTCCTGATCGATCCCGGCCTGCTCCGGCCGCTCGGCCTCGCGCGCCATCTCCGCCGACCGGGCCAGCGACTGCGCGTAGTAGATGAAGCTCAAGCCGAGCAAGGCGAACAGCGTCAGCAGCGCCAGCACGATGACGAGGACCACGCCGGGGCGATGATCGGGTCTGGTTGCTTGCGCGTGTCGGAACATGGAATGGCCCGTTTGCCTGGCTTCGACTGCCCTGTCTTCTCCCCCAAGGCGGCCAATGCGACCCTTTCGTGCTGCAACATTCTGAACCGTCAACCTTCACACGCCAGGGCAGGCGAGCCTCGGAAGCCTGCCTGGCTTTTGCCTTTCCCAAATTAGCTGCCTTCGCCAATCTATTACGTGAACAGGCGACGATTGTACGACCCGGTTCTGGGGACTGCAAGAAGCGAAAATTAAAATTCCGGCAATTTTTGCGGGCGTGGTTTGTCTACTTTGTTCCGGGTAACCAGAAAGGGCGACCTTTGCTTCGCTCCGATACAAAGAGAGCTAACCGGCCGGTGGTCATCGGCCCCGTACCCGCGCTCCCTTGCCTTGGTGCCGCAAGATTGCTCAACGGTACTCATGAAATGGCACGCCCAGCGCGAAGCGCGTTCCGCTGGTGATGGTGGCCATGCCGTGCTTGACGGGCTGCAAGCCGTAGACGCCGCCGATGGGCACGAGCCGGTCGCGCGTGCAGAACAACACCCCGTCGCCTAAGCCCGCGGCAAGCGCGCGGCGGCGCGATTTCGCATTCTCGGGCACGTCACAGAACAAAAACTCTCCGCCCTCGAAACCTTCTGCCGGCAACTCGGTTTGATCGGCGCGCGGGCTGAGAACCACGGCCAGTTGAATCGGAAAAAACATGCGGCCCCGCAGGTCGCGATGCAGGGCGTTAAAGCCGCCGGGACCGTACTTCAAGAGAATGGGCGTTGGGCTGGCTTGGCCGGCTTGATGGCATTGGTTGCGAAACTCTTCCCACGCCAAAGGGTAATGCTCTTTTTTGCCCAGAAGTTCTTGCCAACCATTGGCGATGCGCGCCACGAAAGGATAAACCCCGCGCCGCACTTCATCCACGACGGCAGGCAGCGGCGGCCGGAAGTAGCGATAGATGCCGCGGCCAAAATTCTCCTGGTCCATGACGACGCTCTTCGCAAAGAGAGCCTCGTTGTCGAACATGGCCGCGAGGGTCCGGCATGTCGCTGCATCCAGCAGTTCGGGAAGCAGAGCGCAGCCTTCGCGCGTCAGCGTCTCGCCCAGCGCCTGCCAATCCCTGGCCGCCAGGCGTTCGCGCCATCCACCGGGTAAGGCAGACGGCAAGGTCACGGTCTGACCGGCAACATCAGCCGGTTCTTCCCTGGGCGGCGACCACGCGGTCAACCCCTGCTGGCTTTCCAGCAACCGATACGCCTCGAGCCGGTCCACGTATTCTGCCGAGTCGGACGCGTGTTTGACCGCTTTTGCCTGCAAGGCCACGGCGTCTCGGTAGAGCCCCTGTTTTGCCCGTAGCGACGCGAGATGCGTGTACGGCTCGGCAAAGTCCGGCGCCAGTCTCAA
>DASZFN010000030.1:0-1655 GCA_035939715.1 Gemmataceae bacterium
TGCTGCGCCGCTTCGAGCAAGAACGCCAAGCCCTGGCCCTGATGGACCATATCCACATTGCCAGGGTCCTCGACGCCGGCACCACATCGCAAGGCCGGCCCTACTTCGTGATGGAGCTGGTCAAGGGGGTGCCGATCACCAAGTATTGCGACGAATCGCACCTGCCACTGCGCGAACGACTCGAATTGTTCGTGCCGGTCTGCCAGGCGATCCAGCACGCCCACCAGAAAGGGATCATCCACCGCGACATCAAGCCGTCGAACGTCCTCGTGGCGATCCAGGACGGCAAGCCGGTGCCCCGGGTGATCGACTTCGGCGTGGCCAAGGCGCTGCACCAGCGGCTAACCGAGCAGTCGATGTACACCGAGATCGGCCAGGTCGTCGGCACCCTGGAGTACATGAGCCCCGAACAGGCGGAACTCAGTGTCCTGGACATCGACACGCGAGCCGATGTCTATGCCCTGGGCGTGTTGCTGTATGAGCTGTTGACCGGCACGACGCCACTGGACCGCAAGCGGCTCAAACAGGCGGCGTATGCGGAGATGCTGCGCATCATCCGCGAAGAGGAGCCGCCGAAGCCGAGCACGCGGCTGACGGACTCCAAGGATGCGCTCGCTTCGCTGGCGGCTCAGCGGCGCACAGAACCGGCCCGGTTGACCAGAGAAGTGCGCGGCGAGCTGGATTGGATCGTGATGAAGTGCCTGGAAAAGGACCGCACGCGCCGCTACGAGACCGCCAGCGGGCTGGCGCGCGACCTCGAGCGCCATCTGCACGACGAGCCGGTGGAAGCGTGCCCGCCTTCGGCCTCGTACCGGTTTGGGAAGTTGCTCCGCAAGCACCGCGCGGCGGTGCTGACGGCGGCGGCTTTCGTGTTGCTCTTGCTGGCCGGCGCTTTGATTAGCAGCTGGCAAGCCGTGCGGGCTACTCAGGCGGAGCAAACCGCCAACGCCGATCGTGACCGTGCCCTGACGGCCGAGCATGACGCGAACGTCCAGCGCGACAAGGCGGTGTCGGCGGAAAAACGTGCCCGGGAATCCCAAGCAGACCTCACTGCGTTCAGCGAATTCCTGGTTCAGGATATTCTGTCAGCGGCGCGGCCGCCCGACCGGGAGGGCGGTGGTCTGGGGATCAATGTAACGGTAAAAACCGCCCTGGACGCTGCTGTCCCCAAGCTGCGCCTGCGGTTTCAGGGCAAACCGTGGGCCGAGTTCCTGTGCAGCCATGCGCTGGGCAAGACCTATGACCGACGCGGCGACCTGGAGGCCGCGGAGCCCTTGCTGCGCCGAGCCTGGGAGCTGTGCCGCCAATACGCCCCGGCAGACGATCGCCGCCGGATCATAATTCCAAACAACCTGTCGGCGTTGTTGGCGGCCCGTGGTAAGGAAACAGAAGCGACGGCCCTCCTGGAGGAGGCGCTGAAGCTTGCCAGGGCCTCGTGGGGGCCAGACGATCCAGATACCCTGCTTCTGCAGTGCAACCTTGGCCGCGTCTACGCGCGACAGGGCCAGGGCGCACGCGCCTTGCCACTCTTTGAAGAAGCGCATCGGCGGGTGCAGGACAGTCTCGGCGACCGTCATGAGCTCGCAGTGGTTAGCAAAAACTTTCTGGCCACGGCCTATCTGGAAGCCGGCCGGTACGACGAAGCCGTGGCGCAA
>DASZFN010000031.1:0-9826 GCA_035939715.1 Gemmataceae bacterium
ACCAAGCGATCTCCTTCATAGATTGCAAGGCCCGCAGAGGCATTGTTGCATGTGAGGATTCCAGTAACAGTTTACGCAGTTATCGGTACAGCTTGCGTCGACACCATTGCTGCACCTGCATGTCCAGTCGCTGGGCAGCACGCCCGTCGTGTTTGCCTTGGCAGACGGCCAACCTGAGGACGGGCGCATCACGGAGGATGCCTGTACGGGGAGTTTCACGGTCTGTCTCCTTTCGTCTGAGAAATGGCACGGGATAGATGATCTCTAGCGTGTGAACCAGGAGCGCATCGCGCCGACAGTCACGGGCACGACGTCACTGACATCGACGGTAAAGCGATACACCTTGCGCACCGTCTGAACCTGGCGCTCGGGAAAGAAGAAGTAGAGCTCCACATCCCAGCAGTCCGAACCGGGCCGGCAGATGGGACTGAGGACCACGTTGATGCTGTCCAGCTCCATTTTTTCCCGGAGGGCCTGTTCATAGACCTTATCGATCTGAAAAGCATTGGTGGCCGCGAAGTTGATGGCCCGCTCCTGCGGCGTCAGGCCCAGGTTGCGCACCGCGTGGTAAACGCGCTCGAGGAAGTTGCGCAGCCCGGCGCTGCGCTGGCTGTGGGCGTCCTTCTCCGGCTGCGACGCTTCCGCTGCCGGCGCGGGCCCGACCACACTCTTGACCAGCTCCGCAGTCGTCCAACTGTACATGCCGCGAAGCGCCGGCACCAGAACCGGTACTTCCTGACCCAGCAGCAGAGTTGTCTTGCCTGCCAGGTACCCGGGAATGGAGACGCGCTCAACCGCTTCATCGAGCTGATGCGTCAGGAATTCGCGGAGCGTGCGATAAGCGTCGGCGGCAAAAGCGCCGCGCGGCTGAATGGCGTACATGGGCGTGCCGTCCAGATACAGGGTCCAGGTAATGGCGGCGGCGTCCCACGGATTCTGGTCGAGATAGGCCAGCAACTTCCGGGCGTCGAACGCCAGGATGCGCTCTGCGACCGTGCTGCCCATGTAGCCGGCGATTTTCTGCGCCAGCGAGTCAAGCCGAGCTTCGCTCACCAGGTCATAGCCGAGTTGTCCTAGCGCATAGGCCAGCGTCGGCATGGCGGCGCTCTTGCAGGCGCAGTCGCCGCCCGCAGCCGCGCCGGAAGCTCTCGCAACCGCCGCCTGAGATGGGGTTGCGCCCGCCGCCGTGTTTTGCCGGCCATTTATGGTTGGACATTCTTCTGGAGCTTGTGCGGCAAGCGGTTCGGACATGGTGGTCTCATCTCGCAGGATAAATGCCAAGGCTCCTTTGACGTCCATGCGCCCGGCGAGCAAGCGCCGGCAATCCGTTTCTGTTTCTCGATCGCAGCCCAGCGCCGTGCGCAGCAAGCACTGGCGCACCCTCGCGGGACTGACTTCCCGACCCCGCAGCCGCTGTACACTGAGCAACAGGCCAGCCACGCCGGAAACTACAGCGGTCGCGAAGCTCGTGCCGCTCCGGCACACGCTGCCGCCGCCAGGTCCGGCGCCGGCTATGTTCTCACCGGGCGCCAGCAGCCCCTGGCGCTCGTAAGGCGCCCCCCAGTTACTAAACGGCAGCGGCTCCCCGCGACTTGTCATTGCCCCCACGGCGAGCACACCGTGCACGGCCGCGGGCACGTGCAAACATTCGCAGCCATCATTCCCCGCGGCGGCAACGATCAAGGCACCTGCGGCGGCCGCATCACCAACGACCCTTGCCAGCAGCGGATCGGCCGTGACGGACGGCGAGAACTGGCCGCCGCTGACATTGATCACCCGCGCTCCGTGTTGCACGGCCACGGCAATGGCTCGGGCGAGATCTACCTGCGAGCAAGGACCCAGGCCGTCTGCGCCGTCCGAGGCAAAAACCGGTATGACAAGACCCCGGCAGAGCGGCGCGACGCCTTTCACCGGACCGCTGTGCTGGCCAAAGATCACACTGGCGACATGCGTGCCATGCTGATAAGCCCGCCCTCCCTGAGATGTTTCCAGACAATCGATCAGCGTCAATTGCGCGCCGGCAAGGCTCGGGTGGGTCAGATCCACGGGCCCATCCAGGACGGCGATGCAGATTTCCGGATGGCCCATTGTGAATTGCCACAGCCCGCGAATCTCCTCCAGTGGATCGATCAAGCCTGAGCGCCCATGTGAATAACGGATGAGCCCCCTTAAACCAACTTCAATTTGCGTATCTTGGAGAGGTTAGGAAAGATAATACCCTACTAGATTGCCATGTCAAGCGCCGGGATTCGCTTGACATTGAATTAGAGGTTCCGCGGCGACAAGCGAAATGACAGCCACTGGATGATTTCATCGTTGCACCCGAGCCGTACCGCCGGTGGCTAAAGCTTCAACTTCTTCCAGCTTGGCCATGCTGATGTCGCCGGGGAATGTGGTGAGCAGCGCTCCGTGCGCCCAGCCGAGGCGGAGCGCTTCCTCCGGCGTGCGACCGCTGAGCAGGCCGTAAATCAGACCGGCCGAAAACCCATCGCCGCCGCCGATGCGATCGAGAACGTCCAGCTGACAGAGCGGGCTGACGAAGCGCTCGCCGTTAAGCCAGAGTACGGCGGCCCAATCGTGGCGGTTGGTGGAATGCACCTCGCGCAGAGTCGTCGCGACCAGCTTGATGTTGGGATGCCGTTCGACGACACGGTCGATCATCATGAAGAAAGTGTCCGGGTCGAGGGAGGACTTGGCGGCGACGTCCGGACCAGGGATGCCGAGACCCTTTTGCAGGTCCTCTTCGTTGCCAAAAAGCGCGTCCGCCTGGTCGACGATGCGGCGGAGCACCTGCTGGGCGCGTTGCAGCCCGCCGACGGACGCCCACATTTTGGCGCGGTAGTTCAGATCGAAGGAATTGACGGCGCCCGAGGATCTGGCAGCCTGCATCCCTTCAATGATCAGCTCCGCAGTGGTTGGCGACAGGGCGGCAAAGATGCCGCCCGAATGGAACCAGCGTACTCCTGCAGCGAAGAGTTTTGGCCAATCGAAATCGCCCGGTTTGAGTAAAGCGCCCGCCTCGTTGGCTCGGTTGTAAAAGACGACAGGCGGCCGCACGCCGTGGCCGCGGTCGCTGTACACGGTCGCGATATTCGGACCGCGCACGCCGTCGTGCTCGAAACATTTGTAAAACGGCGTGACCCCCGTTTCGCGAACGCGCGCCTGCACCAGCTCGCCGATGCCGTAATTCACCATCGCCGTGACAATGCCGGTACGGAGCTTGAAGCAATCCGACAGGTTGGCCGCGACATTGTATTCGCCGCCGGAGACGTGAATGTCAACGGAACGGGCCTTGCGAAACGGGATCACGCCCGGGTCGAGCCGGTGCACGAGCGCGCCCAGGGCGAGAAAATCCAACGCACAGGCATCGCTGCGAATGGTCAGGCTGTTCATGAAGATTCCTCAAGCGCCTCAGGTCCCGATATCCTCATTCCATAGCTGGGGATTCTTCTCAATGAAGCTTCTCATCAGGTCGATGCAACGGCCGTTCTGAAGGAACGTGAGCTTCACGCCGCGGCTCTTCAGCAAGTCTTCTTCGCCACGGAAAGTCTGATTCTCGCCAATGATCACCTGCGGTATGCCATAGAGCAAAATCGTCCCCGAACACATGGCGCATGGCGAGAGCGTGGTGTACAGGACCGACGCGCGGTAGACCGAAGCAGATCGCCGACCCGCATTTTCCAGTGCGTCCATTTCGCCGTGCAGGATCACGCTGCCGCGCTGTACACGGCGATTATGACCGCGGCCGAGGATCGCGCCTCGGTAAACGAGCACGGAGCCGATCGGAATGCCGCCCTCGCTTAGTCCGGCCTCCGCTTCCGCGATCGCCGCTTGCAGGAATGGGTCCATGAAGGCTTCTTTCTGATTGATGCCGACCTTGATTCTTGCCGGGTCCGGCATTATAACCGCCCCGCTCATCCTACGCGCCGACGGCTCCCTCTTCGATATTCAGTAAGCTCGAATCTTGGAGCAAGCATATGGAATCGAACACCGATGCCACCGTACCAATGCCAGAGGGGGGTATAACTCGGTTTACCCGGCACCTTGGGCTATCGATGCTCGGCGTTGCTCTCATGGCTCTCTGGGGCATGTGGTGGGGAAACAGCTTGCGCCACAATCACCTGATCAGTGGCCATAGAACGTGGATCCCTTGCTACAGCTTCATCAATTTGGATTTCCTTTCCGTCTATTACGATACGTGTCACTGGTACGCCGGCGGCGACCCGTATCGTGAGAACGTGAGGCCCTTCCATTTAGATTATTGCTTCAGCTACCCGCCCATTGTTTTGCGGATCTATGCCTGGTGTCACTTCGTGCGACCGCAGGTAGCGGCATTGCTGTGGACCGCAGCGCTAACAGTCATGGTTTCCCTTGGCGCCTGGGCGGCCTGGCGGACACGCAGGAGACTGGGGCTCTCCGAGGTGCCGCTGCCGCTGGTAGTTGCCGGCGTTTTATTCTCCACGGCCGTTGTCTACGCCGTCGAGCGCGGCAACTGTGATCTTCTAGTGCTCGTGCTGGTTGTTCTTGGGGCGTGGGCTCTGCAAGGCAAAACGCCGGTGCGCGAAGGTTTCGCCGGCAGCGTTTTCGCTCTGGCGGCCTGGATCAAGATTTACCCCGGCATCCTGATTATCGGTTTGCTGGTTTTGCGGCGCTGGCGCGCGGCTTTCTGCTTTCTTCTGGTTGCCGTGACGATCGGCCTGGCCGATCTGAAGGGAACGCAGGAATTCCTTCACAACGTGCGTTATCTGGCCGGAACGGCCACCTTCGATCACCACGGCTTCTGGTCGCACACCACGCATTCATTCAGCGGTTGCTGGCGGCTCCTCTGGACCGGAACGCCGCTGCGCTGGCTGCTGCGAATCCCTGCCAGGGCGGGCGCCGCCTGTTTCATCATGCCGGCGGTTCTCTGGGTGAACTATCGGCTTTGGCGCTGTCCGAATGCCCGTCCGGTGATCTATCCTTACCTGGTTTGGCTGGTGGCCGCCGCCACGTTCGTGCCGCCGGTCGCGAACGACTATAGTCTTGTGTTTCTGCCGGTAGCGGTGCTCGCGGTGTGGGATCGCCGCGACGCGCTGTGGATTCATGTGCTGATGGCATTCCTGCTGCTGTGGTGGCAGCCGTTTGTACTGCCCATCGGGCCAAGGCTCCTGTTTGCCTTCAAGTATTTCGGTCTGCTGGCTGCAGGTGGAAGTCTGCTGACGCGAATGCGTGAGGCTGGTGAGGGCGTGCGGAGAGTGTCCGCTCCCGAGACAGGCTATCAAATTCCTCCAGAGGCGGCGGCGTAGAATCGAGAGAGCAAGGAAGTTCACGCCGCCTGCAGGTCATGCGCCGAGCGATACCAGGCCCACATGCGCTCGATGCCGCTCCGCAGCGTGTGCTGGGGAGTCCACCCCGTAAGGGCGGTCGTCTCTGCAATGCTGCCGACCCAGCTGGTTGGCTCATCCGGGCGGAGCGCTTCGGCCCCAAAAACAGCCTGGATGCGGCCTGGGCCGCAGACGGAAACGATGGTCTGCACCATGTCGCGGACTGTGCTCTGCAGACCGGTGCAAGCGTGCAGAATGTGGCCGTGGGTGCTTGGCTGTGATGCGGCTATCTTGAGCAAATCGACGACATCGTCAACGTAAATAAAGTCACGGGGCTGCCAACCGGCCGAAACCCGCGCGCTTTCGCCCCGGTGACAGCATTCCATGACATGGGGCACCAGGCGGGTCGGATCCTCCCACGGGCCGTAAGCGGAAAAGATGCGCACAATGACTACCGGCCGTCCTTTGCGAGCCTCGGCCTGGCAAAGCAAGCTGGCAGCGGCCTTGGCGACCGCGTAATCCGTGCGCGGCTCGAGCAAGTCCTTCGGCCGCATAGGGTCGTTCTTGTGCCCGTATTCCGAGGAGCTTCCGGTATGCACCAGCACGCGGTAGTCGCATTCCGCCAGTGCATCCAGCAGATTTGCGGTACCTAGCAAGGTGCCGGCCATTATCGCGGCCCGGTCTTTCTGCCCGGGATAGGCTCCATGCGCGGCCAGATGGAATATGCACTCCGGCCGGCCGGCGGCCACGGCTTGCCGCACGCCGCTTTCATCCAGCAAGTCAACACGATGCCTCGTATATTGACCTTCAACGTCTGTCAGACGCCAGGTGTTGGAACCCGGCCGCACGATCGCGTGCACCTCGTGTCCGGCAGCGATCAGATTCCGCGTAAGACAGGCCCCGATAAAACCGGCGGCCCCCGTGATCAGGATTCGTTCGCGAGACGCCGCCATGCCGTGCTCCCTGATAATGCCGTAGCGTGAGACGGTTCATACCATGTCAGCGAAGAAATTGTCAATCGCATGAGAGCGGACCAGACTGGTCGTTGCCGTGTTGGAAAGAGTCCCATGTCCCGCGAAAGTCTGTCCCTGAGTGAAGCCCGCCGCATTGCCCTGGCGGCGCAAGGGTTTGATCGGCCCAGGCCGCGCGGCCGGGTTGGTGTGGCCCAGATCCGTCGCATCATCCGTCAGCTTGGTCTCTTGCAAATTGACTATGTCAATGTGTTGACGCCAGCTCACTATCAAGTTCTCTTCTCACGGCTGGGGCCTTACCAGAAGGCGCATCTTCACGAGATCGTCTACCGCCGCCGGGAATTCACGGAGCAGTGGGCGCACGAGGCGTCGATCGTGCCGGTGGAGAGCTGGCCGCTGTTGCGCCATCGCATGGAAACACACCGAGTGCGGCCGTATGGCTTCGAATCGTTCCTGGAGCAGAATCCTGGCTATGTGGATTGGGTGCTGGCGGAAGTGCGCGCGCGCGGGCCTTTAACTGCGGATGAACTGCCCGAGCCCGACGGCATGGCGCGCCGCCTTGCGCATGCCTGGTTTGGGACAAAGGGCCGCGACGATTTTTTGCGTTGCGTCATTCCACGAGCGGTGCTGGAAGCGCACTTCGGACGCGGCCAACTTGCCGTGGCCGACCGGCGGCCGAACTTTTCTCGGACCTATGACCTTGCTGAGCGGGTATTGCCTTCGGAGCATCACGGCCGTCTGGTGAGCCGCGCGGATGCGCAGCGCGAATTGCTGCGCCTGGCCGCCCGCGCCTACGGCGTTGCTGCGGCGAGCGACCTCGCCGATTACTACCGCATGCCGATCCGCGAAGCACGGCCGCGGCTGGCCGAACTCGTGGAAGCGGGTGAATTGCGCGAGGTGCAAGTTGAAGGCTGGCGTGAGCCCGCCTACGTGCACCGCGAAGCACGCTTGCCGCGCCGGCTTGACGCCTGCGCTTTGCTGGCCCCGTTTGATCCCGTGGTCTGGTACCGACCGCGTGCCGCGCGGTTGTTTGACTTCGATTATCGCGTGGAGATCTTTGTACCTCAGGAGAAGAGGAAATGGGGTTACTACGTCCTGCCGTTCCTGCTCGGCGAGCGCCTGGTCGCTCGCGTCGACCTCAAGGCCGATCGCGCCGCGAGCAGCCTGCTGGTCCTGGCCGCGCATGTTGAATCGCACGCGCAAGCAGGCGTGGTCGCCGATGACCTGCGGGGCGAATTGCGACAGATGGCATTGTGGCTGAGTCTTGAATCCATCCAAATCGACAAACGAGGCAACCTGGCTCGATCGCTTGCTCGTTCGGTTGCTGGTCAGCGGGGCTAAGATTACGGTTCAATCTTCAGTACACGATCGTTGCTGCTATCCGCGATATACAGCATGCCCGAACGATCAATATAGACGCCGTGCGGTTGGCTGAGTTCCGCTCGCAAGGGATCGCCTGCCACACCGGCTTTGCCTTTCTTGCCTGTGCCTGCCACACGGATGATTTTCCCGTCTTTTGCAAGAACCTTGCGGATGGCATGATTCTCGGTGTCGGCAACAAGCACATTGCCATCCAGATCGATGCACAGATGTTTGGGTCCGTTCAGTCGGGCCTGCCGGGCGTCAGCGTCGTCGCCAGTTGCTCCCGCCTTGCCGGTGCCGGCGACGGTGCGGATTCGGCCGCTGGCATCGACGACGCGCAAGGCATGGCCGCTTCGCTCCAGGATATAGACGTTGCCGTTGGCGTCCGCGGTGACGGCGCGCGGATCGATGAGCGGAGCCGCGGTTGCCTCGGCTCCGTCGGCCGGTACGCCGCGCTTGCCATTGCCAGCGACCGTGCAAACAATGCCGGTCTTCAAGTCAACGGCGCGGATGCGGCGATTATCCAGATCGGCCAGGTACATTTGCTCGCCCTTTGGGTCGAGGGCGACACAGTAGATGCCGCCGAACTTTGCCTGTATTGCCGGCCCGCCGTCCCCGCTGAAACCCTTCTCCCCCGTACCTGCGAATGCAGTGATGACCCCTGTTTGGCCGTCAATCCTGCGAACGCGGTTATTCCAGGTATCGGACACGTAGATGTCGCCGTTTGCGGCAACGGCCAGGCTGTGGGGACCGTTGAAACGTGCCGCCGTCGCTGGGCCGCCGTCGCCGCTGTCACCCTTCTCGCCTGTCCCCGCAATGGCGGTAAGGACACCGTTGCGGTCCACCTTGCGAACCCGCTGGCCGGTCATCTCGACGATAAACAGATTTCCGGAGCGATCGAAAGCGACGCCAAACGGCCCCGTAAGTTTTGCCTGAATGGCGGGAGAGCCATCTGCACCATCGCCGCCACCGGCGACGAGCACAAGCTTGTCTGCGCGCACTGCTGACAGCGCTGTCAAGCTTAGAGTCGCACTGAAGATAGCCGCACGGCAGAGATGACTCATGAGAATTCTCTGGATGGTGACTGCGCGAAGAAAACCCTGACAGCGGATTGTAAGGTACTCAATGCAGATTGCAAGAACTTGATCTGTTCTGATTGTGCCAGGCATTCCCGTCCATTACACTGGAGCCGATCATCGAAGACAATCAGCAAACAGAGGAAGAGCCGTGTCTCTGGCCAGGTCTTGCGCTGTCCGCGTCGGGCGGACACTTTCCATGTCCAATAGTCCGCAAGCTTGGCGGGAACGGCTTGGCCTCGGCCTGCTGGCAGGCGGCGCACTGACACTCTACCTGTGTGCTGATTCATTCACGCTTGGTCAACAACTTCTTCTGGGCGGTGGTCTGGCGTTGGGCCTGGCCATCCTTCTGCGGCGGCGCTGGTTCACGTTGGTTGGTCCAGTCCTGCTTCACGATATGGTCCGTACGGCCCGCCGCAGCCGCTTCGCGCTCTACCGGCTCTACGCTTACTTTGTGCTCGTTCTGCTGGCGTTCTTCTTTGTGATCTGGTACGGGTCGATGCGTTCGGGAGTCATGCCAACGACCCGAGACACGGCGGCCTTTGCGCAGGGTTTCTTCTATAGCTTCCTGGGACTTCAGGTGGTGGCGGTGTGCGTGCTTGCGCCCGGTTACTTGGCCGGCGTCATCACGGAGGAGAAGGAACGCCGCACGCTGGAATACCTGCTGGCCACTGACCTGCGCAACCGCGAGATCGTGCTGGGCAAGCTCGGCGCCCGGCTGGCCAACCTCATGCTGATGCTGTTGACCGGTCTGCCGATCGTCTCCCTGATTGAACTCATGGGCGGCGTAGAGCCGTTGCTGGTAATGGCGGGCTTTGCCGTCGCGGCCGCGACTGCGCTCAGCCTGGGCGGCATAAGTGTCGTGACCTCGGTGTACGCGCGGAAGACGCGCACGGCTCTGGTTCTGACGTATCTGACCATGGTCGTGTACCTGATGCTCTCGCTCGCCAGCATGCACCTCTATTCCGTCATCGGTTCTGCCACCTGGAGCCTGGGGCCGATCACGCTGAGCGGCGGCGAGCTCCTGGACACCTTCACGGCCGGCAACCCCTTTCTGCAGATGCTCCGCGTTGCCATGGACTTCGGACTCGGCGCCCGTATGGCACAAAGCGTG
>DASZFN010000032.1:0-6138 GCA_035939715.1 Gemmataceae bacterium
CCTTTTGCGGCGTCGAGCCGCGCGTCTCAACGACGGCGCAATAGACGCAGTTTCGCCCCTGCTCCTGAAGCGCCACCAGTTCTGTGAGAATTTCCCGCATTTCCCTCATCATACCGCAGGCGGTCCTATAGTTCGAGATGACGGTGCGGCAATTTCCATCCAGATCCCTGGCTGAAATTGGCCGGCCTTGCTACAATGCGCGTTTTCCCCTTGCCAGGGTTTTTCTGCCTGCGCGGCGGAAAAGGCCAAGGGGAGCAAACTCTTACCGGCTGACCCGAGCCAAGAACACAGGTCGGGGCATCCGACAGGAACTCTCTCTCACATGGTTAATCGCAATCTCCTCCGCCAGGTCGATCTTTCCGAAGCCGAAGTCCAGCAGCAGCTCCAGGACGCGTTTTTCCAGGAAGAAAGCGGCAAGGACATCAACGACTGGCTCCCCATGGAGGAGCAGGAATTTGAAGTCAACAAGATCGTCAAGGGCCGGGTCCTGAACGTCCTCGGTGACGACGTGGTCGTGGACATCGGTTACAAGAGCGAAGGCGTCATCAAGCTTGAGGAATGGTACGACGAAGGCCTGGACAAGGTCGTGCCCCCTCAGCCCGGCGAGGAAATTCAGGTCCTTCTCGACGCGGTCGAGGACGAAAGCGGCGCTATCGTCCTGAGCTATCGCAAAGCCAAGCGGCAAAAAGAGTGGGAACAAATTATCGAGAAGCACAAGGAAGGCGACGTCGTTGCCGGCGCGGTCACGCGCAAGATCAAGGGCGGCCTGCTGGTCAACATCGGCGTCAACGTCTTCCTGCCGGCCAGCCAGGTGGATATCCGCCGGCCGCCGGACATCGGCGATTACATCGGCAAGACCATCGAATGCAAGATCCTCAAAATCGACGAGGCGCGGCGCAACATCGTCGTGAGCCGCCGCAAGCTCATCGAAGACCAGCGCGAGGAGATGAAGAAGAAGCTCCTCTCCGAAATCGAGCCGGGGCAGACCCGCAAGGGCGTCGTCAAGAACATTGCCGAGTTCGGCGCCTTTGTCGATCTGGGCGGCATCGACGGTCTCTTGCACATCACGGATATGAGCTGGGGCCGGATCTCCAACCCGCATGAGATTGTCCACATCGATCAGCAACTCGAGGTCTACATCATCTCCGTGGACAAGGATAAGGAGAAAATCGCCCTGGGCCTCAAGCAAAAGTCGGCGAGCCCGTGGGCCAATGTCGAGGCCAAGTACCCGATCAGCAGCCGGCACACCGGCGAGGTCGTCAATGTCATGAGCTACGGCGCTTTCGTCAAGCTCGAGCCGGGCATCGAAGGCCTCGTGCACATCAGCGAGATGAGCTGGACCAAGCGCATCAACCACCCGAGCGAGCTGGTGTCCATCGGCGACCAGATCGAAGTGCAGGTGCTGAACATCAACAAGGAGAAGCAGGAAATCTCTCTGGGCATGAAGCAGGTTCAACCCAACCCGTGGGACAAGGTGGCCGAGCGCTATCCGCAAGGCACCGTCATCACCGGCACCGTGCGCAACCTCACCAACTACGGCGCCTTCATTGAGATCGAAGAGGGCATCGACGGTCTCCTGCATGTCAGTGACATGAGCTGGGTCCGCAAGGTCAGTCACCCCAGCGAGGTGGTCGCCAAGGGCGATAAGGTTACTTGCATCGTTCTCAACGTCGATCAGGAACGCAAGCGCGTCGCCCTGGGCCTCAAGCAGATGGCCAGCGATCCCTGGGAAGGGGATATCCCGGGCCGCTACCATCCGGGCGATGTGAAGAAAGGCAAAGTTACCAAGCTCACGAATTTCGGCGTCTTTGTCGAGCTGGAAGCCGGCCTGGAAGGTTTGCTGCACATCTCCGAGCTGGCCGAGCACAAGATCGAGAGCCCGGAAGAAGTCGTCAAGGTGGGCGACGAGATCGAGGTGAAGATCTTGCGCGTCGAACCCAAGGATCGCAAGATCGGCCTGAGCCGCAAGAATCTTTACGGTGGACCCGAGGAAGGCACGGAAACGCCTTCGGAAGAGAGCCCTGAAGGAGGAGCCAAGGCGGCACGTGAGTTGCGCGGCGGCACCGGCTCGGGCACCGGCCAACTCTTCACTATGCCGGAAGGCGCGCCGGAATCAAAATAGCTTTTAGTCCATAGTCCATGGTCCATAGTCAGTAGCCAATAGGGCTACTGACTATGGACCATGGACTATTGACTATTGACTAAAAGTGTTCCATCTGCACGCAATATTCCGCCCTGAACAGGCGCACCGTAGGCGTGCGGCCGTGCGGAAATGCCAGTAGATCGTTTGGCGCTGGCAGTGCCGGGTCGCTGCGGAACTAGTTTCGCGTGGGCGGTTGCAGAGCTTTCCCACTTTCTTCCGATAGCCTATCTTAGGATTCGTGATTTATCCTTGAGAAGGCGGTACCAGGGGACAGGACTCCCCAGAGACGCGGGTCCTGTCCCTTTTCTGCCCGAACAGGCGCGATTGCGAATCGGCGGGCACAGGAAGATTTGGCACAACTAGCTGGCGCTGGGACAACTCCATGTCACGACTCCGCAGGGCACGCAGCGATTCGGTTCAGTCTCCGCTGGAGACGTACCTTCGTGAAATCAATGAAACGGCGCTGTTGAACGCCGATGAGGAAAAGCAGCTCGCCCACCGCATTGAAGCCGGGGACGGCGAGGCACGCGATCGCATGGTGCGCGCCAATCTCCGCCTGGTCGTCAACATCGCGCGCAGCTACACCGGCAAGGGGCTGGCCTTGCAAGATTTGATCGAGGAAGGCAACCTCGGCCTGCTGCGCGCCGTGGAAGGCTTCGACCCGAACATGAATACGCGCTTTAGCACCTATGCCAGCTACTGGATCAAGCAGTCCATCAAGCGGGCACTGGTGAACACTGCCAAGACGATCCGCATCCCGGCCTACATGGTCGAGTTGCTCGCCAAATGGCGCCGGGCCACTGCCAAGCTCCAGGACGAACTGGGCCGGCCGCCGACGCACGAGGAAGTCGCCCGCAGCCTCGATCTGCCCAAGAAGAAGCTCGGCATCATCAAAAAAGCGATCCGCGTTTACAATGCCGCCCCGCAAACCGAGCAGGCCGATGGCGGCTGGTCGCTCGACGAGATGCTCATGGACGCCAACACCAAGACGCCGGACTGCGAGATGGTGGAAGCCGACGATCTCCACCATGTGAAGGACCTGCTCGACAAAATGGATAAGCGCGAAGCAACGGTGTTGCGCATGCGCTTCGGGCTCGACGACGAGGAGCCCAAAACTTTAAAGGAAATCGGCGAATGTCTCGGCCTGACCCGGGAACGCGTGCGGCAGATTGAAAGTGAAGCGCTTAGCAAGCTTAGCGAAAGTATGCATGCCGACTAAATCGTCAGTAGTCAGTAGTCAGTAGCAGGCAGTTCGCTACTGACTACTGACTACTGACTCTTTCCTTTAATCCACTTCTTTCATTGAATCCCCTACATCTTCTCGGGCGATAACCCACATAGACCCAACCGTACAACCTTTCCCGCGAGGTTGCCCGATGAGCGTGCGCCGCGGCTTGCTCTGCTGCTGTTTACTTTGGGCTGGATTCTATCCGTCGCCGGGGCGAGCCGGCGATGGGGCCATTCAAGCCCAGCAATTCTGGGAGCAAGGGCAGCAGGCAATGCGCCGCGGCCAGGTCGATGACGCAATTCGACTTTATGAGCAAAGCCTGTCGGCTGACCCGGCGTTCCAGCGCAGCCATCTGAACCTTGCCGCTGCCTACCTGGAAAAGAATGACGAAGCGGCTGCCTGCCATCACCTGGGAAAATATCTGGATGCCTATCCAGAGAACCTTGCCGCTCGGACGCGCTATGCGGAACTGCTCGCAGGACTTCATCGATTCAAGGATGCGGGCAGCGCGTACGAAGCCGTCATCGCTGCCATGCAGGATCTTCCCGGGCCGGTGGAGCAAGGCCTCGTTACGCCTCACACGCGGCTCGTGGAAATTGCCGGGGCCAGCGCCGATGCTTACGGCGAACACCTTCACCGCGGCATAGCCCTGTGGCTCCTGGCCCGTCGCCGCGCCGTCATGGCTGATCCGGAAAACGATCTTCCCGCCGAAAGCCTGCTCTGCAAGGCCGCCGCCGAGCTGACGCTTGCCAGCCTGGAACAGCCGCGCGAGGCACGTCCGTGCCTGTATCTGTACCAGGTATGGTCTCATCTGGGCCAGCAACAGCCTGCCCTGTGCCGGCTGCGGCAGGCTGAGGACGCCGCGCCATTCTCATACCTGACGCCTGCGGAGCAGCGCACGCTGCACCTGGCCTGCCAGGCTCGCCGCGACGAGCCCATTCGCTAGTTCGGCCGGCATCGGGAACTGGGCAGGGCCATCTGTCGTCTAACCGATGTGAGTTTCCGACGGTGAATCCGCCTGTAGTGGCGTGGCGGCGCGGCAACTATTGCGGCCGGGCGTCCCGGCTTCCCGCTCCCTTGACAATGCCGGCGCAGGCGTGATAGCTTCACAGAATCACTAGCAGCAAGGGTCTGCGTCCTTGCACGTCTTCGGGTGCGGCCAACTTTAGTTCCTGGATACTGGGTTCTAACATGAATCGGTTTGCTTCCTTCCTGTGTCGTGGCTTGCAGATCGCCATGCTTGCCTGCGGAATCTTTTTTGTCTTCCAGGTAGGGCATTCCCAACCCCCGGCGGCGCGGATCGGCACGGTTCAGGAAACCTTGCCGATCACCAGGGACTGGGACAAGGACGCCAAGGAAGAGAGCAAGCTCTTCGATGCCATGCAAAAAGGCGAGCGGCCCGTGAGCACGGACGAGGACAAGACCATCCTCGAAAACGGCGCCAAGTGGTACACCTACCGGCTGACGCAGCCCATCTACCAGGAGCCCGGCGCTTCCAGCAAGGGCATGCACGGCCTGGTCAAGGAGGCCGTCAGCAAGATTGTCGATCCCAATGATCGGCGGCGGGCGCCGAACGCCAATCAAATCGCTTTCAAAGAGGAATTCGACAAACGCCTGGCGGCGCGCCTGGCCGAAGTCATGCGCACTTCCAAGGTCATCGCGCGCGTCAATGCCGCCATGATTCTGGAACGGCTGGCGGCCACCGGCGACGAAGAGGTTGTGGATATTCTCGTCGAGACCGTTCAAGATCCGCAAGAAAATGACGGCGTCAAGCTGTTCGCGTTACGCGGCCTGAAAGAGTTCTGCGACCTGGGACAGGGTTTAAGCGCTTTCCGGAGCAAGGATCGCGAGGCCAAGTGCATCCAGGCCCTGATCGATTATGTGCAGCACAAGCCGGCCGGCAAACAGGCCTTGAGCGGTTCTCAGGCGGCGGCTTTGAGCTATGTCCGCAATGAAGCCGTGGCCGCTCTTGGCGCTACCCTCTTCCCGGCTTATTCCGTCACCGAAAAGAAGAAGACCACCATCCAGAGGACCACGGCCCTGGCTCTGCTGCGCGTCATTCGCAAGGATGGCGTGATTCCTGAACCGACGCTGACCGAGCAGGTCAACGCCGTGGTATCGCTCGCGCAGCTTCAGGCGAAACTGTGCGACGAATACCAGGTTGACTATGCGGCCTATCATGTCGGTCGATTCATCGCCGAATTCGTGGTGCGCCGCAATGCCGGCAAGGATTCCATGACCGAGCCGTGGAAGGTCCACGCGGCCCGTCTCCACCAGGCCGTGGCCGATCTACGGACCCAGGCAGCACGGGGCAGCGGCAAGGCCTACGTTGACAAGCTGGCCTCCCTGGCTCAGACGCTGCTCAACGACATGGTCACCAACCCCAAGGGCACCCCGGACCAAAGAAACCTCAGCACCTTTCTGGACACCAATCCGCCCGCCAGCAAAAGCCTTTTCCGAGGACTCGATGACGCCGTGGTCAAGGAAGCGGAGAAGACTGTCGAAGAATAACCGCCTCGCTCTTATCTGCCTCGCTCTTATCTGGATGGTAGCGTAGGATCCCATCTGACGCAGAGATACACGATTGGCATCGTGTCCCACACTGCTAAACCTGGGTCGGGTTCCTGCAATGATAGACGCGGTCGTCATCGGGGCCGGTCCGAATGGGCTCGTGGCGGCAGCGACTCTGGCACGTCAGGGATGGTCCGTTCTCCTTTTGGAGGCGAAGACGCGGCCCGGTGGTGCGCTATACTCTGAAGAAAGCACA
>DASZFN010000033.1:0-3593 GCA_035939715.1 Gemmataceae bacterium
GATAGGCTGGCCCAATTGAAGAAGGAGTACGAGTTCGCGGCGAAAGAGCCGTCCAATCTGCGATACGGCTACGTCCGGGCCGGGTGACCGCCGCCGGAATTTTATACTTCGGCGGCCCGAACTCGCGGCCTCCTAGCGAGCGCGCCGGCGCTCGCTAGGACCAGGACCACATTGGGAGCCGGACCTGCCGACCAGCTGTTTTGCCCAGCATGATTTCCGCTGGGCGCCTGGCTTTACCTTACAGAAATCCGCAGCCCCTTGATCGAATACACAGGACGAGAGTCCGCGATTGGCACCGAACCGATTGTCCGAGAATGGCCCGAAGCGGGCGGCCCTGGGCAAATCGTTCGAAGCAAGAGCGTCCGCCCGCCCATCATCAATTAAGTCACCACGCGGCCTCTGCGGCCAGAAAATCCAACTTTTTCGACAGCATCGACCCATACCGGAAGTCGCGCCTTCGACGAACGATTGCCGTCAGGTCGCCAAACGTTGGACCCGCTTGATTGCGCTGAGTTGCTACGTGGTAACCCGGAGCGAATCGGCGTTGTTTCTTTCAGCTTTCTTTCTTGACGAAGGCCGCAAAAGCTTCCGCATAGTCGGGATGCCAACGCGACAGCGGCGGGCGGTTCTCGACAATGTCGGCGGCGGCCCATAGCACCCGCCGCTCGTCGAGTCGGCGCGGCACGTCGTTGTCGGGGCACAGGATGTAGAAATCGCCCGCCTCCAGCCGCGCCATCATGAAATCCACCGTCTGCTCCGGCGTCCACGCGGCAGCCGGTTTCTCGGCACGGCCCTTTGCTGTCAGCGCGGTGAATACGAAGCCGGGAATCAGCAAATGCGCATTGATCCGGCAATCTTTCATGTTGCGCAGCTCGTGCTGCAGGGCCTCGGTAAAAGCTTTCACGCCCGCCTTCGAGACGTTGTAGGCGGGGTCTCCCGGCGGCGTGGTAATGCCCTGTTTCGAGCCGGTGTTGATGATCAGCCCCGGCCGCCGCCGGGCGATCATCCCAGGTGCGAACACCTGGGTGCCGTTGATAATGCCCCAGAGATTGACACCGAGCACCCGCTCCCAATTCTCCCGCGGGCCGAACATGGCGCTGCCCGGCTGCACTCCGGCGTTGTTCATCAGAACGTCGGTGCCGCCGAAGCGTTCACGAACCGCGGCTTCCAGCCGCGTCACCTCGTCTACCCGGCTGACGTCGATCGCCACGGTCATGACGTGCGCCGCCCCTCCGGTCGCTACCGCGGACACGGCGGACGCGGCAGCCGCCACCCGCTCCTCGCCGAGATCGGCGATGCACAAGCGCAGGCCGAGACGCGCGAACGCTTTGGCCGCGGCAAGACCGATGCCGGACGCACCGCCGGTTACAACGGCCACGGAACTGGAAGACAAGGCAGGATGGGGCAAGGATAAACTCCAGAGCTGTGCCGGCGGCTAATGAAGACGATGGCTCTGTCATGACCCGCAGACAGTTCGGGAGCAAGAGCGGATTTTGCAAGTGTTGCCGGGCGACGAAGCATCAACTCCAATTTGTCAGACCTCTGCGCTACTAGGCCAAATGTGCCAGGCCCAGACCGTCATTGATGCGCCGATCATTGTGATCACCGCCTACGGCGACCCGACCAGAGGCAAGGCGATCGATGGCGGTACGACCGCATTAAACTGACAAAGTCATCCTGCGGTCAGAATTGACAGCGCTCGAGGCGCATTCAATTGGCCAAGAAACAGTAAATCAAGCCTGCGCCTCCTGTACCCTTCAAGTTATCCTGGCTGCAGCCGCGCGAGCCATGCGAGGAGTTCCAGGAACTCATGTGTCTTGTGTCTTTTAGGCCGATACGGTCATGGTGGCCCACAATGGCCGATCCGTCGTTGCTCTTCGTCCAGTTCCCGCAGGTGGTGTCCCCACCGGCCGTAGAATAGAGCCCCTGCGGGTCCGAGCCAGTTAGAATGTCATGCATGTTGATCGCGTCGCCGCGGCCGCTGACAACATCGCCTTTCTCAGTCAGTGCAGTCTGTTTGTTGATGTTGCTAGAATCTGAGTGGAGATCCTCCACGCTTTTTGCAACGACAATGCCCTTGGCATTCTGCCACGGTCCTTTTCCGATGCGGTCCCGCGCGTTCACGCCAGCGACGCCTCCCGGTTCAGTAGTGCTCAGGTAGGCACGCCAGTTTGTTTCGGTCGAGCCAGCGGCTTTGGCGAGCGCCTGACAGTGTGCATCCGCCCCGGCGAGGCCACCAAGGTCGGCGCCATTGCCCTTACCCACGCTGGTGACGAAGAATGACATGGTGGCCTGTTGCGATTGCGCGGGAGCCGACAGGCTCAGCCCCGTCAACGCAACGGCCGCCAAGACATAAAGCCTGATCGCAGACGTCATGAAGATCCTCCTGTTCGGTGGATTGCGGGTGAAGGATAGCCGCAAAACACCAGCTTGCGCGACGAACATGGAAATTCAGAACGCTGACGAAATTCGGCCTCCGGCTGCATGTTCCGCGGAGAAAGTCATGCGCCCGTCACAATGGGCTGAGGCGTCTTCTCTTCTAGTGATTCCCTCAAAACCAAGTCCCGGTTTTACAGGACCATTCACCTGGAAGTGATGCCGGACAGCAACGCCAGGTTGGACGGGATCACCATGCGCGGTGTCTTATCCATCTGCAAAGCCGGTTCTTTTCACAGGAGGTTGGTATGTTGAGGAAGGCCTGGATTGTCGGCATCAGCGCCGCCATGGCAGCTTGTGTGCTTGGTGCAACCGCAGGATTCTCGGAAGACACGCCGCCGCCGCGGTTGCGTGGTACGCTCGATCAGGTGAATGGCAATACACTCACGATCAAAACGCGAAGCGGCACGCCGACCACAGTCCAACTCAAAGACGGTTCGCCGGTCATCGCGACTGTGAAGGGGTCGATGTCCGACATCCAGGACAACTCGTTTGTCGGCATTACCGCAATGGCGCAGCCGGACGGCACGATTAAGGCTGTGGAAGTGCATGTCTTCGCGGAACCACTGCGGGGGATCGGCGAGGGGCACTATGCCTGGGACCTGATGCCGAATAGCACGATGACCAATGCAGCGGTGGCACAGCAGGTCAAAAAGCAAGACGCGAACACCCTCATGCTGAAATATAAGGACGGCGAAAAGACAATCGTCGTGCCGTCCGATGCAACCGTCGTGAATTTGATACCTGGCGACAAAGCGGACCTAGTACCCGGGGCAAAGATATTCATCCCCCGGTGGGCGAAGACAGCCGATGGGACCTGGGAAGCAACAGTCGCGCTCGTGGGCCGTGACGGCATCACCCCACCAATGTAGGCGTGACTCGTTCAACTGAAGGCGATCGCCAAAAGTGACGATCGCCTTTTATGCTGCACCGGAGGCCGTTGGAATTCCGGCAAACCTTGGCCGAGGCCGGAGTGGGCACATAGTTTCGTAGAATTTAACTGCGCCAGCTGTCCTAGGCCGTGCAAGCGCAACAACTGCAGCATAGTAGGCCCTGAACGTCATTTGCTGCGAGACAGCAAAAAGTCTGGAATCGGGGGCAAAGCGGACGCGCCAAGCGCGTGCTCAAAACATCACTGATGATCCACAACGGACGTG
>DASZFN010000034.1:0-15342 GCA_035939715.1 Gemmataceae bacterium
CTCTCCCGCAGGTCCCGGAAGCAGGTCAACGCCTGCCAGCGGCGCCTGCACGGCTGTGGCGGCCCGAATGGCAAGTTCTTCCTGACTCGACGTAAGGCGAATCGCTTCCGCCGTACCCCCTTGAGCCACATTGGTTCGCCAGCCGCCGTTCACCTTGCGCCGCATGGCGGCAACCACGCGGCCATCGATCACGAAGGCCCGCAAATCCCAGCCGGGATGGGCGATGTATTTCTGCAAATATAGGACGCACTGCAGACGCTCCAATGTCCGAAACGTTCGCCAGGCCATCTCCGGATCTTGAATCCGCACCATGCCGCGGCCTTCCGAGCCAAATAATGGCTTGACGATCACGTCGCCGCCAAGGCTGGCGAACGCCTCCAGGGCGGCATCGGCATGTTGACACACAATCGTGGCCGGCACGGGCAGCCCGGACTTTTCCAGACAAGCACTGGCGAGGTACTTGTCGACGCATATCTCGATGGCGCGCGGCGGGTTCAGCACGACGGTGCCGCGCGCCTGCACGCGCTGCAAGAGATCCATTCGGAAGATGACCTGTTCCAGGGATCCCGGCGGCATTGTGCGAACAAGCACCGCATGGAAATCAGCAAGCGAATCCAAAGCAGAGGCGACCTGGCCATGAATTTTCCGGAAATCGACGGCCAGCGCTTCGCAGTCAAAAGATACTGCAGCACGCCGTAAGTCGCGCACATGCCAACCTTCACCGGCAGCCAGGATCGCGATGCGCATGAGGTTCCTACTCAACCAATGAAAAACGACCGCTTCAAAACGTCCGGTTCCAACCGTCCAAACGCATGACTCCGGCCGCTTTTCAAATTATGAAAGATAATTTCCGCCGGGCTGAACAGCATCGGATCGATCTTGTAAAAGTCCCGCTGGTAGCGCTCGAAGATGGTCGAAAAAGGCGCGCCATGGTCCGGCGAGGCGGACGAGGGCACCTTGGGGCCGATCTCTGCAATCTGGTCGTCTTCCGCCTGGACCCAAACAAGCACACGGCCGCCATAGAGGATGGCGTCATTGGTGCGGCCGATGGCTTGCAGGTCGTTCGCGGCGACTGGAGGCAACGGCGCCGTGCCGAAGCCAGAGACCAGTTGGCCGAGATCGAACTTTAGCTCATAGAGCTTGTGCAAAGCGGTTTCCAGGGAACGGGCGACCACCTGGAGATTGCCGGCCAGGCTGGAGGCGGGCGCCGCCAGGAGAGTCAACTTGGAAGCCGGCAGGTTGAGACGTTCGCAGAGAAACGTTATCACGGCGTCGTCGGGAAGCTTGCGCGTCTCCAGGACGCCGACCGCCAGGGGTGCTTGTTCGCGGCCGGGAATCTTGTCGAAGAGTTCTTCCTTGCCATACGCGGCCCGCATGGGACCCGAACCCATGGCGAAGAACTTGCCGACCGAAATCTGCCAGCCCGCGTACTGCGCCGCCATGCACGCCGTGACCGGTTGATCGGTCGCCACGGTCACGTGCACGGCGGGCATGCCGGCGACCTCTCCCGCCGCGAGCGCGACGTCGCCGAGGCCGGCCAGGCAAATCCTCGCCAGACCAAGTCCGGCTTGCAGGCCGCCCAGCGAATTGATGCCGCAGTCCAGCAGGCGCGCGCCCGCGGCAGTCTGCTGGACCGCAATGCGCAGCGTTGCCGCGTTCGCCACCATGTAGTCCGCCAAACGCTGGGCCCGTTCGTTCAAGCTCATTGGTGTGGACACGGAGTCGTCGCTCCTTTTCGAGAGCTGGCAGGGAATGGCTGAATAGCTGTAACTTAGTCGCCGAAGAACCAGCGGTCGAGGTCCCGAGCCGTAATGCGCAGGGAATCGGTGCATGCGGACACCGAGCCAGCGCTGGCGAACATTGTCAGGATCGGCCGGCCACATTCAATGCGCTCGCTGGCATGCGGGATATCGGCAAATGGGGGAAGCTCATGCACCGAAGCGGGGTGGTGTAACACTGGCAGCCAGGGTCCATCTTCCGGAAATACCAGGGCATCCCGGGCAAACAAGATGGCTTTGCCGGCGCACTTCGCGGTTGGAGAAGGCGGCATTGGCTCACCGGCCGTCGCATCAAAGACCCGCGCGTGATCGGCCAGAGCCCGCCAACCTGTGGCGTATTCGAGAATCTCGACGGACGCGGGATAACGCGGATTGATCTCGACGGGATAGGGCTTGTCGCCGTGCATGACAAAATCGATGCCAAAGAGCCCGCGCAGGCGGCAAGCGCGTGTCAGGACGTTGCCGATTTTTTCGAGATCCGAGCGTACGCCGCTGCTTAGTGGCCGGGGGCCGATGCTTGCGCAATACTGAAACGGCCCGGAATGCAACCAGGCTTCGCCGACCAGTTGCCTTGTCGCGCCGGCAAGCCATGCCTCTTGACCATTAGCCACGTAAACGGCCGAGCTGGCTTCGCCCTCGATGTATTCCTGGCAATACGTCTTTTGGCTGACGGCGGCCGCTGCCTCTTTCGGCGACCAGAAAGTAATGCCGGTCCGTGCCGCGCCATGAATCGGCTTAAGCAACCAACGGCGATCCGAGGCTGGCTCCTTCGCAGTGGCCGCCAATCGGGCATAAGGCAAGGCTTCTCGGGCGAGCACGGAAGTGAACCATTGCGGCGAGCGGCAAAGTTCCAGTGCCCGACCCTGATTTCCCCAGAGCGGACGAGTGTTTGAAATTCGTCCGACCAACTTGCGCCGATTCTCCAGAGCGCCCGTGTACATCCAGGGCCCCGGCTTACACTGGCGGGCCAGTTCCATGAACCCATGGGGATAATCCCTGGGGGGCATTTTCACGACAGTACAACGCGCCGACAAGTCGCAGTCGGCGAACAGATCGGCACACCACGGCCGCAGACCGGCACGCAAGGCCGAGAACGCCGCGGCCCGCGTACTGGCGCCAAAGATAATCAGCTGATCCGCGTCGGTCACACCGTTATCCTCAAGTTTGTGTCGGAAAACTGCTCTGGCACTGTCCCCGCTGCATGACGTATACATATCGCCCGCGAGAATGACGGCGGAACAGATCGTGTCCAGCCTGGTTGATGTTTTTTGCCACCTTTCCGCTTTTTGCGCGCATTCTCCCCCTTGTCGAACTCCTTCATTATGGGAGCCGTCATGCCGAACGCGCAGGTCCCCAGCATCCATCCCACCGCGATCATCTCTCCCGAGGCGGAGCTGGCGGACGATGTCGTGATCGGCCCCTACGTGGTCATCGAGGGAGCGGTTCGCATCGGCCCGGGTTGCGTGCTGCGGCCGCACGTGCACCTGTGCGGCCCCCTGGCCATGGGGCGCGGCAACAAGGTTTTTGCGGGCAGCGTGCTTGGCGAACGGCCTCAGCATGTCAACTACCGGGACGAGGCCACCGGCGTCGAAATCGGCGATCACAACATTTTTCGCGAAAACGTGACCGTGCATCGCGGCACGACTCACTCCTGGATGACGCGCATCGGCAACCATAACTTCTTCATGGCGGGCTCTCACGTCGCCCACGATTGCCAGGTCGGCAACCGCTGCATCTTCGCCAACGGCGCGCTCCTGGGCGGCCACTGCGTCATTGAGGACAACGTCTTTCTCTCCGGCAACTCCGCGGTCCACCAGTTCGCGCGCGTGGGCCGGCTGGCGCTGCTGAGCGGGGCCTCGGCGTCCACCAAGGACATTCCCCCCTTCATCATCCAGCAACGCATAGACGTCGTTGTCGGCGTCAACGTGGTCGGCATGCGCCGAGCCGCGATCAGCCGCGACCAGATCGACGCGGTGCGCCAGGCTTACCACATCCTCTACCGCCAGGGGCTCGTCATCCCCGCGGCGCTGGCGCGGATTGAAAGCGAGCTGGGCCGGTTCGACAGTGTGGCCGAGTTTGTGCGCTTCATCCGGCAATCCAAGCGCGGCATCAACGGGGCGCGGGACCGCGAAGGCGATCTCGCCGCCTGATCGCAGCACGCCAATTCTTTTCCGCTTCGCTCTTGCAACCTGGCACCCAGATTGAAATAATAATCCACTCTACCGTTGAACTTTGCTTTGAACAGCCGTCGGCCGGCGGTCTGTTCTCTTTTTATTTTGGCGGGCGCTTTGGAGACAGGTCATGGCGGAATCGTTGGTTTTGGTGGCGGAAACACGCGCAGGACGAGGTAAACAAGCGGCGCGGCGGCTACGCCGGACCGGCAAAGTGCCGGCCGTGCTCTATGGTCACAAGGAAGAGACCTTGAGCGTGGCCCTGCCTCTGGAAGAAGTTGAGAAAGCGATTCGCCGTGGCGTGCGCGTCGTCGACCTCAAGGCCGGCGGCAAGGAGGAGAAGGCGCTCATTCGCGACGTGCAATGGGACCACCTCGGCAAGGATTTGCTGCACGTCGATTTCGCCCGCGTGGCAGCCGACGAGCGTATTGTCCTGACTGTCCCCATCGAGCTGCGCGGCACGGCGCCCGGCGTGACGGCGGGCGGTGTGCTGGACCAGCCCATTCACACGCTTTCCATCGAATGCCTGGCGATTAGCATTCCGGATACGATCCGCGTCAACATCGGCGAACTGCAGATCGGCAGCGCCATCCACGTGCGCGACCTGGCGCTGCCGGCCGGCGTCAAGGCCATGAGCGATCCGGAAGCCATTGTGGTGCAGGTCAAGCAGCCGGTCGCCGAGGAAGAAGCCCCGGTTGCCGCCGAGGCCGCCGAGGCAGCGGAACCGGAAGTTATCGGCGCCAAGGAGAAAGCCGAGGCAGAAGAGGAAAGCGAGTAACCAGCATCTCGCTTTGGGCCATGAAAGTCATCGTGGGCCTTGGCAACCCCGGCAGCCGTTACAACGGCACCCGGCACAACGTAGGCTATGCCGTGCTGGACTTGCTTGCCGAGAGCCCGCGCGCCGGCCGAGCGCAAGCCCGTTTTCAAGCCCAAGTTGTCGAGCTCACCGAGCACGCCGGCAAGGTCCTGCTCGTCAAGCCCGAGACCTTCATGAACCTGAGCGGCCGTTGCGTGCGGCAGGTAGTTGATTTCTATCAGCTGCCGATGCAGGACCTGCTGGTGGTTTGCGACGATGTGAATCTGCCGCTCGGAAGATTGCGTTTTCGGGCGCGGGGCACACACGGCGGGCACAACGGCTTGCGCGACATCCAGGCTCACCTCGGCACCACCGAGTATTCGCGGCTCCGCATCGGGGTCGGTTCTCCCGACGGCAGCGAACTGGTCGACCATGTGCTCGGCCGCTTTCGTCCGGGAGAAAAGGCCATTATTCAGGACGCTGTGGCCATCGCGGCGCAGGCAGTCGTGACATGGATCGAACTTGGCACCGAAGCCTGCATGAATCAATACAATGCGTGAAACCAAAGTTTGCCGAAACGTAGGAGTGATCGAGTAATGCCAGCAAACGTCTATGAGTGCCTGTTTCTGCTCGACACGAGCAAGGTGGCCGGCGACGTGCCGGCGGCGGCCAAGCAGATCCACACGATCCTTGAGCGGCACCAGGCGGAAATCCTGGCTAGCCGGCCGTGGGACGAGCGGCGCCTGTCTTACCCTATTAATGGGCAGAAAAAGGGACTTTACTATCTCACCTACTTCCGCACCGAGGGCAAGAACCTGGTGCCCATCGAGCAGGACGTGGCCCTCAACGAAACCATCATGCGCTCGCTGGTGCTGCGCGTGGATCCCAAGCATGTGGATACGATGCTGGCGATCGCCCGCGACGAACACGCGCTCGCACTGCAAGTCGCGCCGGACGCAGCGGAGGGAGCCGATGTGCCGGAAGAGGACTTTGACTCGCGCGGCCCGCGCCGCGGCCGGCGAGAAAGTTATGGCAAGGACTAAGTTAGACGCACAGACGAGGCAAAGCCCAAAAAAAAGTCTCTGTGGGACTTGAGAAGTAGGCAGACAGATGTATACTATAGCCGCTTGAATATTCCTCTCGGTTTTTGGTGCAGCTCGGTGGCCCTACTTCCGCAGGAGATTCCCCCATGGCGAACTTGAACAAGGTGATGTTGATCGGCCGGTTGACGCGTGATCCCGAAATCCGCACTTTTGCCAGCGGCGGCAAGGTGGCAGCATTCGGCTTTGCGGTTAATAACCGCCGCAAGAACACGAGCACTGGCCAATGGGAAGAAGACCCGGTGTTTCTTGATATTGAAGCCTTCAATGGTAGAGAGGGCGGACGACAGCTTGCGGACTTGGTGGAGCAGTATCTGCACAAAGGGCATCAAGCTTATGTGGAGGGGCACCTAAAGCTTGATCAGTGGACTGCACAAGACGGGCAAAAGCGATCGAAACTGAAGATTGTAATGGACAATGTTCAGTTCCTGGAGCCGAAAGGCGCCGGCGAAGGGGGTGGACGATACCAGCGATCTCCTGCCCCCGCTGCGGTTAGCACACCCAGAGCCAGCGGCGATTTTGAGGAACCGCCGCCAGAGCCCGATACTTATGCTCCCCCGGCTCAGGGGACTGAAGAAGACATTCCCTTTTAGATTGCAAAGACGACGGATAGTAAGGTGAAATAATGCCGACGAAACAGCGTCATCAGGTTCGCAAAGGCAAGCACGGCGGCATGCAGCTCGTGCTGACGGAGGATGTGACCAACCTGGGCAAGCAAGGCGACCTGGTCGAGGTCAAGGCCGGCTATGGCCGCAATTACCTCTTGCCCAACGGCCTGGCCACCGTGCCCACGGAGCATAACATGCGCTTGCTGGACCGCTACAAGCAGCGCGTGCAGGCGGCCCGCGAGGCGCGTATTGCCGACCTCAAGATCGTGGCGGAACAGATTCAGCGCGTCTCCGTCACTATTGAAGCGAACGCCAATGAGGAAGGCCATCTCTACGGCTCGGTCGGCGCACCGGAAATCTCCAAGGCGCTCAAGGCGCAGAACCTGATGGTCGAACCGGACATGGTAAAACTGGAAGGCCCCATCCGGGAGTGCGCACTCTACAGCGTCAAGCTGAACCTCGGTCATGATATCGAGTCCGAGGTCAAGGTGGCCGTCGTCCGGCAGCAGGAGAAAAAGTAAGAGTGGAGAAGGGCACGGGAGCCGCTTCCGGGACATTCTCTTTACGCCGAAGGCGTTGCACAGCACAGCCCAGGGTCGCGCCAGCGCACCCTGGGAAGACAAGAACAACCTAGATGCACTACCCCGAAGGGGTTGCACAAGGCTTTGTGCAACCCCTTCGGGGTAGAATCGGCTATAGACAGGGCTTCCCAGGGTGCGCTGCCGCGACCCTGGGCTGTACTGTGCAACGCCTTCGGCGTAAAGAACCGGGGTTTTCTACGAAGCTTCCCTCCCGACCCCTTCTTCACCTAGGGAGCCTAATGATGTCGCCGGATCAAGGAGGAGGCGAGCGGTTAACGCCGCAGAGCCGTGATGCCGAGCGCAGCGTGCTCGGGAGCATGCTGCGGGACAACGGCGTGATCGGCGATGTGGTGCAGATCGTTCGTGAAGAGAACTTCTACCTCGATGCTCATCAGAAGATCTTCAAAGCCATAACCAGCCTCTATGACCGCGGCAGCCCAGTCGACGCCGTCATGCTGGCGGAGCTGCTCCGCGAACAGAAGCAAATCGAAGACATCGGCGGCTACGGCTACCTGGGCGAGCTCTGGGATGCGGCGCCCACCGCCGCCAATGCGGAATACTATGCCCGCATCGTTCGCGACAAGGCGCTGGTCCGCCACCTGATCCACGCCAGCACGGAAATCCTCCGCGATAGCTACGACCAGGCCATGCCTGCCGATGAACTGCTGGAAATGGCCGAGCGCAAGGTGCTCGATATCGCCGAGATGGGCATCACCGGCCAGACCACCACGCTCGAGCAGGCGGTCAATGAGGCGTACGACCGTCTGGACGCGCGGCACGGTCAGGACCATCTGGCAATCAGCGGCCTGCCGACGGGCTATGTCGACCTCGATGAGAAGACGGCCGGCTTCCAGAATTCGGAGCTGGTCATCGTCGCCGCCCGGCCGAGCGTCGGCAAGACGGCGTTTGCCCTCAATGTGGTGCGGCACCTGGTAGTGGAGGACAACAAGCCGATTTTTTTCGTGAGTCTGGAGCAATCGCGCATCGAGCTGGCCGAGCGCTTGCTGTGCTGCCAGGCGCGCGTGGATAGTCACAAGCTCCGCAAGGGTCATCTGAGCTCGGAAGAAATGGATCGCATGATCGAGGCCGCCGAGTTTTTACGGCGCGCCAAGCTGTTCATCGACGATACGCCGGCCCTCAACATGCTCCGCATCGCCGCCAATGCCCGGCGCTTGAAGCTAAGGCACCATATTCGCGCCGTGTTTGTAGACTATCTGCAGCTGATTGAACCGGACAATCGCCGCGACAGCCGGCAGGAGCAGGTGGCGGCCATCTCGCGACGCCTGAAGCACCTGGCGCGCGAGCTGAAAATCCCCGTCGTGGCCCTGGCCCAGGTCAATCGCTCCTCGGAAGACCGGCAGGACCACAAGCCGCGCCTGGCCGACCTGCGCGAAAGCGGCGGCATCGAGCAGGACGCCGACACGGTCATGCTCCTGCACCGGCCGGAGATGTATGAACCAGGCCAGCACGAAGGCACGGTCGAGGTGATGATCGCCAAGCAACGCAACGGCCCCACCGGCGAGATTACCTTGACCTACCTCAAGCAGTTCATGCGCTTCGAGAACTTCGCTGTGGAGAGCCCGTTCAGCTACGACAGTTGACTCCTGTTATTGGATCTTGAGAAATGCGGGTTGGCATCGGACATGACACCCACCGGCTGACGCCTGGCCGGCCGCTGATTCTGGGCGGTGTACGCATCGAGCATCCGCGCGGCCTGGACGGACATAGCGATGCGGATGTGGTTTTGCACGCCGTGACGGATGCTCTCCTGGGCGCTGCCGGGCTGGGCGACATCGGCGACGCCTACCCGGATACCGCTCCGGAGCATCGGCATGCCGACTCGCGGCTCTTTCTGCAGGAGACCCTGGCCCGTTTGAACCAGGCGGGCTGGCATGTTGTCAATGTGGATGTCATCATCTTTGCGCAGGAGCCAAAGCTGGGGCCGGTGAAGGCGCAGATCCGCCGGCAGCTGGCGGGCATGCTGCGCCTGGGCGAGAGCGCGGTCAACGTCAAGGCGAAGACAGGCGAAGGAGTCGGCGCCATCGGCCGGGGGGAAGCGATTAGCTGCCAGGCCGTCGCGCTCATTGCCGAAATTGGGGAGTAAACTAAGCTGAGGTGCCGGATGGCCTTGCGGGTCTATAACACATTGACGCGACAGAAAGAGCCCTTCGAGACCATCCAGCCAGGCAAGGTTGGCATGTACCTATGCGGCCCGACGGTCTACAAGCCGAGCCACGTCGGCCACATGGTTGGCCCGGTTATCTTTGACACGGTCAAGCGCTATCTCGTCTACCTCGGCTACCAGGTAACGTTTGTCGTTAATATCACGGACGTGGACGACAAGCTGATCGTGCAGGCGCAAAAGCAGAGCACGACGGTACCGGAGTTGGCCGAGCGCGTGACCGCCGACTACTGCCGCAATCTGGAGCGGCTGAACGTCACCGGCATCGACCACATGCCGCGAGCCACGCAATACATTGCGGAAATTACGCGCCTGATCCAGGGACTCATCGACAAGGGCTTTGCCTATCCCGCCGACGGCGACGTCTATTTCGATGTGACGCGCGATGCCGACTACGGCAAGCTCTGCCACCGCGATCCCGAGCAGCTTGAGGCCGGGGCGCGCATCGAGGTGAGCGACAAGAAACGTAACCCCGGCGACTTCGCGCTCTGGAAAGCCGCCAAGCCGGGCGAGCCAAAGTGGGACAGCCCCTGGGGCCAGGGCCGGCCCGGCTGGCACATCGAGTGCTCCGCCATGAGCATGAAGCTCCTGGGCCAGACGCTCGATATTCATGGCGGCGGCCTCGATCTCCAGTTTCCCCATCATGAAAATGAGCTGGCCCAATCCGAGTCGTACTCCGGCGCACCCTTCGCACGTTACTGGATGCACAACGGCCTCATGAAGGTCGGCACCGGCAAGATGTCCAAGAGCCAGGGCAACGAGATTGTCGTCAGCGAATTGCTGAAGGAGCAGCAGCCAGAGACGCTGCGTTTTTTCCTGTTGACCACGCATTACCGCCGGCCGATCGACTATAGCGAAGAGCGCCTGGCAGAGGTGCAGCGCGGGCTGGACAGCTTTTATCGTTTCTTCGAGCGCTTTACGCGGATCACCGGGGAAAGCTTCTACGCCCTGGAGGCGCCGCCGCGGCGCGGCAACTTTGACCTCAAGGGCAAGGAGGCGGAGTTCCTCGTCAATGTCGGTCGGCACCGCTCGGCCTTTCTGGAAAACATGGATGACGATTTCAACACCGGCGGCGCCATTGGCGACCTTTACGAACTGCTCACCACGCTCAATCGCTTCGCGGACAACCGTCAACTCGAAGCCCAGAAAGCGGATGCCGAGACGCTGCGCGATTTTCGCCGCGGCGTCCTGGTCCTGCGTGAACTGAGCCAGGTGCTGGGCATATTCATCCGGCCGGTTGCCGCCGCCGCTTCCGCCAACGACCAGGTCGTGGGCGGCTTGATGCAATTGCTCCTCGATTTGCGGGCCGAGGCGCGCAAAGCCAAGAACTTTGCCGTCGCCGACCAGATTCGTCAACGCCTGACTCAACTGGGCATCACGCTGGAAGACCGTCCGGGGGGCACCGGCTGGCGCCTGGGTCAGTGAGGACGAAACGCAGGCATGTCCCAGGCAACGGCGAACTCCTTGAGCAAGCGCATACTCGGCATTGACCCTGGCCTGCAAATCACCGGCTACGGCGTCATTGAGACCGGCCGGACGAATCCTGTGATTTGTGAAGCGGGGCTGATTCGCAGCACTGAGGGCCGCGCCCATGCGGAACTGGCGACGCGTCTGCGCTCTCTGTACACCGGCCTCGTCGAGATCATCGAGCAATTCCAGCCTGAGACGGTGGTGGTCGAGCAGCTCTATGCCCACTATGCCCATCCGCGCACCGCGATCCTCATGGGACACGCCCGCGGCGTCATCTTCCTGGCTGCCGCGCAGCGCGATCTGCCGGTGGTCAGCTACAATGCCACCTTGATCAAGAAGACCATCACCGGCAGCGGCCGCGCCCCCAAGGACCAGGTGCAGCGTACAATGCAACGAGAGCTGGGCCTGGCGAAATTACCGGAACCGCCCGACGTGGCCGATGCCCTGGCGGTGGCTCTGTGCCATTACTATTTGAGTAGGGCAGGTTTGTAACCTACCGGATCCGGACGGCAGATTAGCAATCTGCCCTACGAAGACATGATCACCAAGATCACCGGGATTTTGAATCGCGTTCTGGACGAAGAGGCCCGCCTCCAGGTCGGCCCCCTGGAGTACCAGGTGCTGCTCCCCGAGTTTGTGCGCCGCCAGATTCAGGAACATTACGGCCAGGAAATCACCCTGCACACCAACGAATACCTGGAAGGCAACCCGATGCAGGGCCGCGTCGTGCCGCGGCTGATCGGCTTCATCACGGAGGTGGAGCTGGAGTTTTTTGAATTGTTTTGCACCGTGGACAAGGTCGGCGTCCGCAAGGCCATCAAGGCGCTGGTCCGGCCGATCCGCGAGATCGCCGACGCCGTGCAGCGGCAAGATGCCAAGTGGTTGACGACTTTGCCAGGCATTGGCCCGGCCACGGCGGAGCAAATCGTTGCGACCCTGCGGCGCAAGATCACGAAATTCGCCCTGATGCCCGCCGGGGCCGCGGCGTCCGAAACAGCCGCCGCTGCAAGCAGCGTGGATGGTAAAATACTGGATGAAGCCTATCAGGCACTGATGAACCTGGGGCACAGTCCTGTGGAAGCGCGCTCCCGGCTCGACAAGGTGCTGGCAAGCGGCGGGAAATTCCAGACAGCCCAGCAGATAATTCTGGAAATCTACAAGTAGGGACCATGAGGCGCCTGGCGGCCGTTATCAGGTGAAGGATAGCCAATGCCGCGTGAAACGATCGTGGGGGGTGGTGAACCCCCGGAAGAGGAGCGTCGCCGCGACGATGCCTTGCGGCCGCGCTGGCTGCGCGAAGTGATCGGCCAGAAAGCGGTGGTCGAGCGGCTGCGCATCCTGATCAACGGCAGCAAGAAACTAAAGGAGCCGCTGGCGCACATTCTCTTTGACGGACCGCCCGGCCTGGGAAAAACCACCTTCGCGACCGTGCTCCCCAACGAGCTGGGCACGACCATCCAGATGACGAGCGGCCCGGCGCTGAGCAAGCCGGCTGACTTGATGCCCTTCCTTACGAACGCCGGCCCGGGCTCCATCATTTTCATCGACGAAATCCACCGCATGCCGCGCGTCGTCGAGGAATTCATCTACCCCGCCATGGAGGACTTTCGCGCGGACATTGTCCTGGGCGAGGGCATCAACGCGCGCACGCTGTCGATTCCGCTCAAGCACTTCACGCTCATCGGCGCCACGACCCGGAGCGGCCTTCTCTCCGGCCCCATGCGCGACCGTTTCAAAATGCACGAACATCTGGAGTTCTATTCGGTCGAGGAGCTGGCCGAGATCATCCGCGTGAACGCGCGCAAGTTGCAAACGGTATTGGCCGATGATGCTGCCCTGGAGATGGCACGCCGCAGCCGGGGTACGCCGCGTATCGCCAACGCCCGCCTGTCCTGGGCCCGGAGCTTCGCGGCCAGCGAAGGGGATGGCGCCGTTACCCTGGAAGTGGCCCGCGCTGCTCTCAAAATGCGTGAGGTAGATGGCGAGGGTCTTGATAAGCAGGACCGCCGTTACCTGGAGACATTGGTCGGGGTTTTTGAGGGCCGTCCCACGGGCGTGGAAGCGCTGGCGGCGACCATGAATTTGCCGACCGACACGCTCAGCGAGGAGATCGAGCCCTATCTTTTGCGCGAGCAATTCATCGTGCGCACGCCGCGCGGCCGCGAACCCACGGCACGCGCCTACCAACTCCTGGGCCGGCCGGCGAAAGCGTTGCCTGGCGATTCCCGCAATCTCTTTGAATGACTGGAGCGCGCGGTAGGTCAATGCGCTGGCTGCTGAAACGCTGGTGGTTCTGGGCAGGGACCGGGTTCATGCTGGTCGCCATAGCGGCTGGCTATCTCCTGATTCCGGTTGGCGATGGCCGGATCAGTCAAGCGAGCTGCGACGCAATTCAAGAGGGGTGGTCTCCGGAGCAAGTCGTAGATTTGCTTGGGAAACATAGCATTCCCGGTACCCACCCAGAACCGGGCAGGCAGGTTGATATTCATTGTCTGTGGGTCGGCCGTGATTCTTTGCAACTGAGTCAATTTTCCAACAGACCGCCCCGATTCCTTGCGGCCAATACTTGCTTTGCAAAGCCGGTGTAAATGTGTAAATGTTTGGTTTGCGGCTCTGCCGCGATAGGGGCGCCCCTGAGGCAGAGTCGCCCCCCAGTGACTCTCTCTGGGTCCCACTGTCATCCCCCCTTATCCGGAAGGCTTTACCCCCCGGTAGATTCCAAATGGGCATCTTCGAAGAAAGAAATACGGTTTTCACGTTGTTAGTCGTTATCAACCAAGGACATGCATCGCTCGCCGAAGATGCTCGTCCGAGCTTTTTCAAATGGGCATCTTCGGTGCACAGTGGGCCGATGGGCAACTTCACTAGGTTACTTGATTTGCAAAACTCATCGCTCGATCCATCAATCCAGGCTTGACGGAGCACTAGAATGCCTTAGTCACCCTCCCGAACCCACCGGCGGGCACGCCTTGAGCATTGGTTCATCCCGCAGGCGCTGCAACAAGCTCAGGCGTCCCGTACGGCAAAGCTCTTCAATCGCTCGGCCCAGGGATTTGGCAATGCCAGGCAGCTTTGCCAGCCCCAGCAAACCGTCCCTATCTAGAATTTGCGCGGCCGGCTGAATCCAAACGCCGCAATGTTTCCGCGGCAACGCGATAGGCCCGGACACGAAAGAGATTGGTTTCCTGCGCCTGAAGCAGCCCGGCTGTCTCCTCCAGCAAGCGCGCAATTTGCGCATTGTTCAAAGGCAGTTGCGGGTCCTGGCGTTGCGAATATGTTGAAACCATACTCGGAAAATCCAGCTACAGGAGCGATTTCACCTTTGGTTATTGTACTATAAATGCGTACATATCGTCGGCAACAATAAACAGCGCTGTCGGGGATGTCATGGGCAAGTCTGATATTGATTTCGATCGGCGTTCGGCCATAGCACGTCTGATGGACTTCCTGGCTATCGAAGGAATCACGGGCGAGGAACAAGTGATTGGCCGGGCGGTCTCGCAAGAACTCGTCAGCCTGGGAGTGCCCGCAAAAGCGCTTCACTTCGACACCGCGAATGAAAGAATTCCCCTGCCAACGCAGACCGGCAACCTGATCGTCCGTCTGCCGGGCACGGTGCCGGGGCCGCAGCGGCTGTTCATGACGCACCTGGACACGGTGCCGCTCTGCGCCGGGGCCAAACCGGTACGCAAGGGGAAGCGCATTGTTCCCGCCGGAAAGACTGCCCTGGGCGGCGACAATCGCACCGGGGTCGCCTGCCTGACAACCATGATCGCCACGCTTCTGAAAGGCAAGCTGCCGTATCCGCCCACAACCATCCTCTACACCGTGCGCGAGGAGAGCGGTCTGTGGGGCGCTCGTTATGTCGACCTGAAGGACCTGGGCAATCCGACAGAGGCCTTCAATGTAGACGGCGGTTCCGCCTCGGAATTGACGGTCGGCGCCGTCGGCGCTGAGCGCTGGCAGGTGGAGGTGTTCGGCAAGGCGGCTCATGCCGGAGTGCATCCGGAGCGAGGAGTCTCGGCGACAATGGTGGCGTCCCTCGCTCTCGCAAGCGTGCACCGCGACGGCTGGTTCGGCAAGGTGAGACGCGACGGCCAGCATGGCACGTCCAATATCGGCAGTTTTGGCGGCGAGGACGGCAAGAGCGCTGGCAATGCCACCAATGTCGTTACCGATTATGCTCTCATTCGTGGAGAGGCCCGCAGTCACGATATTCGTTTCGCGCACATAATTACCTCCGCCTATCGCGCCGCCTTCCAGGAAGCGGCCGGGCAGGTGCGGAACCACACCGGCCGCGGCGCCCGTGTCCGTTTTCAGATTCGACGCGACTACTATCCTTTCCGGCTCAAACCGACCGCTCCCGTCGTGCGTCGCGCCCAGGCCGCGGCTGCATCCATCGGCCTTAGTCCCGCGTTGCGCATTTCCAACGGCGGCCTGGACGCCAACTGGCTGGTTCGACACGGCATCCCCACCGTCACCTTCGGCGCCGGCCAGAATAACCCGCACACGGTGGATGAGTTTGTTGATCTGCAAGAATTCGAAAAAGGCTGCCGACTGGCCCTGGCACTGGCAACTCAGAGCGCTTGAGCCATCTGGATTTCATGGCGCGCGTCAAGAATGTGGGCCCGCGTAAGTGGCAAAGCAATTCTCGGT
>DASZFN010000035.1:0-21802 GCA_035939715.1 Gemmataceae bacterium
CCGAGTGGCCGCACTGGCGGTAACAGGATCCGATGTCATGTAGCCCGAAACCTGATCCAAGGGCAGTGCTTCGGGATCGACGAGCTGGGACGCCGAATGGAACTCCTGAGCCGGCAAGCCTTGCTTTCGTGCACCGTCCTCGGTTTGCTCGATGAAGCGCATGAAATCCGTTGTGGACAACACGCCGACGCAATGTCCGTCGCAATCCACGACGGGAGCGCCGCTGAGATGCGTGCGCGACAGCAACCGCGCCGCACCGCGCAAGGTCATTTCACGTGGAATTACCAGAACCGCCCGGCTCATCAGGTCGGATGCCGTCAAGCTCTGAAATTCATTACTCGAAATTGACATGAGACACAGCTCCTGAACGTTGCATCCTCTACGGGTCGGTCGCATCCTTGGAAAGCAAAAGTGATGCCCAGGCGCGCAGGCAAAGTTGGCGCGGCTCAAAACTCGTGTAATCTGCGGCCATTTGCTGGAATCAGCGTCCGGGAAGGAGGGTGAAGCGCTCCTCCGAACCGCCGTTCGCGAGTCAGGATCGCACGCCGACGGGCCAGATCCGCACAGTTATGGCAAACGTCGCTTCCGACAAACCTTGGCGAGATTATTCCCGGCAGGTACGATCAAACCTATGATGCTGTTTTTTTGGTGGTTTGTAGCTAAATCAGCGTGGGCGATGTTACGGTCTTCTTGAGAGATGCGATGTCGATTCTGGAGCGTTATAAGATCGACGACCCGGAACGAGGCCGGCGTCAGCTCTTCCTGGGCCTTACCGAGGAAGATGCGGCGAACGTCCGCGCCCTGCGTGCCGTTTTCGCGGACCACGCCGAAGCCTTTGCCGAGCGCTTCTACCAGCATCTGCTGGCCAGTCCTCATACGGCGTCGTTCCTGCGCGATCCCGAGCAATTGGCCGAACTCAAAATCCTTCAAGCCAACTATTTTCTGGAACTGCTCGAAGGACGTTTCGATAGCGCCTATTACGAAGGGCGCCTCCGTGTTGGCCAGGCCCACCAGCGCATCGGCCTCGAACCCGTCTGGTATCTCGGCGCTTACAATCAGTATGTGCAACTGACCTTTCCGATCTTTGCCCGAGCTTTCGGCGACAACCTCGAGCGCGTATTGCCTTACCTGCTGTCCTTGATGAAGGTCATCTTTCTGGACATCGGCCTGGCCTTGCGCACTTACTTCCAGGAGGCAACCGAGCAATTACGCCGCCACAATGAGGAACTCCAGCAGGCCCTGAACCTGTACTGGCAGACCCAGCGGCGCGAGGAGCAACTGCGCAAGCTGCTCAGCCATGAGATCCGCGGCGGGCTGGCGGCCATGATTACCAGCCTGGAAGACCTGCTTGAAGTGACCCGCTCCAGTCTGGATGCCGCCGCCCTGGACCAGCTCGAGAATGTTTCGCGGCGCGGTTGGTCGCTGTCCAACCTCCTGGGAGAGATGTTGGCCAAGGAGAAAGGCAGCAGCGGTCCGGGCTGGACGGAGACCGGGCCGATCTTCGATAGTCTGGTGGCCCGCTTCGCCCTGTACCGGGAAGGCCGTGCCATTCAACTGGACCTGCCGGAACACCCGCCGCGGGTTTGGGCGGACAGCTTGCAACTGCGCGAGGTCTTCGCCAACCTCACCTCGAACGCGGTCCGCTACCTCGACAAGGAACCCGGCCGCATCGCGATCAGTTGCCGGACGGACGGCAATTTTTATCTCTTCTGCGTCGCTGACAATGGCCCAGGCATTCCCGCCAATGTGCGCGAGCGCCTCTTTGAGCCTTTCGTGCGCGGTCCGCTGCAACCCGGCCGGCCGCAAGGGACCGGGCTCGGGCTCTACTTCGTGCGCACCGTCGTCGAGCAGGGGGGAGGACGCATCTGGGTTGACAGCGAACCCGGCCAGGGGAGCCGGTTCTGGTTTACCGTTCCACGTCTGCCCCCCGCCAACTCGTCACCGCCGCCGGACACCAGAAGCGTCGTACCGGACTAAGCTATGGCACAAACCGCGTCACCGCCGATCTCACTGCTCATCGTTGACGATGACGAGCAATTGCGGCAAACGCTCGTCCGTCGCTTTCAGCGCCATGGCCACGAGGTCATCGAGGCGGCCAGCGGCGAAGAAGCGCGCGACAGGGCTGCACATCGCCGGCTTGACATTGCCCTGCTCGACCTCCATCTGCCGGGCATGAGCGGCATCGACCTGCTCGGTTTCCTGAAGCAAGCGCAGCCGGAGATGGAAGTATTGCTGTTAACCGCGCACGGCAGTGTGGAAACGGCCATCGAGGCCATGAAACGCGGCGCCTACGATTACTTGACCAAGCCCTTCCACCTTCCCGAGCTGGAGATCCATATTCAGAAGGCGTACGAGAAGGTTCAACTGGCCCGCCGCCAGCGCCAGTGGCTCGATCAAATCCTTTATGAGTCGCCGCGCTACCGCCTGGTCGGTTCCAGTCCGGCCATGCAAAAAGTGGTTCAGCTTCTGGAGAAGGTCGCTCCCACGGATTCGACGGTTCTGGTTCGAGGCGCCAGCGGCACCGGCAAGGAACTGGCCGCCCGCGCGTTGCATTACAACAGCCCGCGGAATTATCATCCGCTCGTCACCATCAATTGCGCCAGCCTGCAAGAGACGCTCCTCGAAAGCGAGCTTTTCGGGCACGAAAAAGGCGCCTTCACGGGCGCGGTGCAAGCCAAGACCGGCCTGCTGGAGGTGGCCGAGGGCGGCACGCTCTTCATCGACGAGATTGCGGAGATGGCGCCCGGCCTGCAAGCGAAGTTGCTGCGCGTCCTCGAGGACCGCCGCTTTCGTCGCGTGGGCAGCACCCAGGAGCTACAGGCCGACGTCCGCGTGGTTGCCGCCACCAACAAACCTCTCGAAGAGGAAATCAAGGCGAACCGTTTCCGCGAAGATCTTTATTACCGCCTTAATGTGGTAACCATTGAACTTCCGCCGTTGCGCGAGCGCAGACAGGACATTCCCGAGCTCATTGAGCATTTCTTGACGACGCGGCGCATCGGGCCTGCCCAATACAAAATCGATCCGCAGGCCCTGGCGATTCTGCAGCACTACCATTGGCCCGGCAACGTGCGCGAGCTGGCCAACGTCATCGAACGGGCCCAGATTCTGGCAGAAAACGGCATCCTTACGCTCGACGATCTTCCCGAAAATCTACTCGACGAAGTCCCCGTTCAAGCCGAGGCGGGTCTCGATCCCCAGTCCTTGCGCAGCGTGGAACGGCTCCATGTCGTGCACGTCCTGCGCCAGCACAACGGCAACAAGCACCATGCGGCCAAGGCGCTCGGCATAAGCCGGCGTGCTTTGTATCGCTTGCTTGAAAAATACAAGTTGAAAGGGGACGAGGGATGACGAACAGTGTTGATTTTACGCACTCCGCCGAGCACGGTGCCACGAGTCACGCGAGGCGGAGCGAGACCGCGTGCAACTCGTTTTTATTCTTCCAGCTGGGCGCGGACCTGGTCCGGCGTCAAATCGATTTGCGGCACTTGCAAGAGTCCTTCGGCCAGGACGCCCAGGGCGGTTTGCGAGGCGCGGACCGCTTGCACTTCCTGACTCAGGCGGCGAAGCCAGTACGGGACATCCAGCCCAACCCCGGCTGGGCACGCGGTGAAAGGTTGCAAATCCCGCTGCAGACGCGGGAACGCCTTTTGCGCCTCGGGCTCACCCGCCTCCAGCATGGCCGGCTCGATCAAGGCGCAGAGCCGATCGAGGGCGAGTGGTTTGATGAAGCGTTCTTGCACCAGGTCGGCTACGGTGCCGAGGCGCATGCCGTGCTCTTTTTCCAGTTCGCCGAGCCGCGCCAGGTACTGCTCGGCCAGGTCCCTGGTCAGCACGGCAAAGGCTTCTTGCCAGGAGACGGCCAGGTCGGCGCGGTCGAGCCGTGCCAGCGTCTGGTGGACCAGCACCAGCGGCCGTAAGCGCCAGGCATGGCGCTGGTAGCCGGCCTTGAGGCGCAGGAAGTCGAGGAGCAGGTGCAGGTTCTCGCCGTAGTCGGATTGCGGCGTCGTGGTGTTGTAGTCCTTGTACTCTTCGTAGTTCTCCACCAGGGCGTGAAGGATGATCGTAAGCCAGCGCTCGGCATCCGCGCGTTTGACGGCGCCGTCCAGGTCGTCGAGCAGCTTGATGGGCTGAAGCGGATCGGGATTGCGGGACAAATATTCCAGGTAGTTGCCGACGCCGCGATGCAGAATGCCGCGCAAATTGGCAAAGGTCATGAACTTGGCGTGGAAGAGATCGTGACCGTAGAGCTTCACAAACTTGCGCAGGGCTTCCCAGTCCGCGTCGCCGGCAACGGCCTCGAGGCCGGAAAGCTGCAAGGTCTGGCTGTGCTCGATCCAGAGCTGCAGGAAAGGCCGCGTGAGCTTCTCCAGGAGGTCTACCAACTCCTGGTCCTGGCGCGGCGCTGGAGGCCAGGACGCCGCTGAATCGATGACGGTTTCGATAACCGCCTGGAAGCCATCCTCGAAGAGGTGATTGAACTCCGTCACACCCCGGCCGCCGAGCGGCCGCGCCTGCTCCATGGCGCGCGCCATTTTCAAAAGATCCTGCGCCTCGCGCAGCAGGCCGATGCGCGGCAAGTTGGCCACCAGGGCGCGGAGGACGGTCTGGGCCATGCGAATGCGCAGGATCTGCCTGGGCTGGGCTCCCTCGGACAGGGCGGGCAGAAGCAGCGGCTCCTTCTGAAAGCGCTCCACAAAGGCGGGCAGAATGGCGCGCGTCGCCGCGGCGTCGCCGCTGAGGAGCGCCTGTTCCAGCCGGATGCCGTTCAACTCCCATTCCGGACGCGCCCCTGAAGAGCCGGCGAGACCGGTTTGGCCGAGCGCGCCTTCCAGCGTGCCGACTGCCATGCTGGTGTCGAGGCAAGTGCTGATGGCGGCGTCAAGGAGGTGTTCCTTGATCGAGCGGCGCCGGTCGTATTCAACCAGGGAATCGTAAGAGCCCAGCGGCGCCGGCAGCACGTGTTGATGGATGGCATCGAGCAGTGCCAGGAGCGGCTCCTGGCGCGCCCGCGCCCCGGTCAGCCAGGCGTGCAAATCGGCTTGCCGGTCCTGGCCGGCAGCCGCGTGACGTGCGGCAATTTGCCAGAGCCGGGCGACCGTGGCCAGGAATTTCAGCCGCGGCACCAGCCGCTCGGCCTCGCCTTCCAATTCGAATTCCAGTTGCAGCCCGCCCTCGTCCGCCACGGAACCTTCCTGATTATCATCGGCGCTGTCATGGTAGGTCACGCCGGCATAGGCGGCGTCGTAAAGCCCTTCCTCTTCTTTGGACGAGATGTCCGGCGGCGCCGTGCCGCTGTCAAACTCCAGCGTGGGCACTTCCCAATAGACATCGGCGTTGGCTTCCAGGTAATCAAAGAATCTTTTTACCAGGGACCAGGGCCGCTCATGTTCATCGCCGGATTCGGGAGTTTCAAGGATGCCGAGCATCCAGCGCAGCGCCAGGGTATGGAAGGAATACTCGCCTTGTTCGAGCTCCACCACTTCAGCCTGGCCCAGCCAATTCATCAGGAGCGCCAGGGCGGCACGATAATCGCCCTTGCCCAGAAGAGCGTCCACCACTAGGGCAAAGGCCTTCGGTGATTGAAAGCCTTCGAGATGCTCGCGCCAGAAGGCCAGATCCGCGGTGGTTTCACCGCGCTCGTGCCAGCGCGCCAGGGCGGCGCCGACATGCTCGGCCGAGGCCACGGTTTCGCCGCCGTGCACGCGGCGAATGTCGCTCACCTCGACACTGGCGAAACGATCCCACCAGGCGGCCAGCTTGCGCAGGTTTGCGAGCAGGGCCTCGCGGAGGCCTTTTTCTCCGGCCGCGGCGGCTTCGCTTACCAACTGCGAATAGAGATTGAAGATTTGCTCGACAATTTGAACCAATTCGTCGATGCGCGCGTCGCGGATACTGTCCTCGCGGGCGGTGAAGAGCGGGAAGAGTCCCTGGAAACCAAGGATATTCCAGGGATCGGCGAGTGCGCCGCAGGCGATGCCGCGTTTCATCAGCTCTTCGGCTTCCGGGAGGATCTGGACTGCCTGCGGCAAGGCCCCCCTGTCCGCGAGCAACTGTCCGGTCGTGAGGCGGCCGGCAATTTCGCTGAGCATGCGCGTCGAAGCGGCAGGGATCTTGGAAGCCTCCTGCAAGCTTGCCTCCGGATAGCCCATGTCCGCGAAGAGCAAGGAAAGGTGGCGCTGTTGCAGTTGCGCAGCCCGGTGCCTGGCGAGGTACTGGTTCAGGTGCTGGCGGGCGCCGCCAAACGGTTGGCGGGTCGTGGTCGCTTCGGCACGAAGTCGCGCGCCATGGGGGCCGCCGACCTTGTCGAGCAGGCTGGCATAAAACGCATCCCGATAGCCGGCAATCCGCGGCATCAGGCTCGCCAGCGTGGTCGTTGAATCATGCGTGGATGGGCTATTGCCGCTGCTCCCGGTAGCCATCAAAATCGTGCCCGCGAAGACAGCGGCGGCCTCGAAGAGCACCTCGGCCGGGTCGAGCTCCCCGGCGTTCTCCACGCGATCGAGCAGCGCGTCCAGGGCGACCTGGCGCGCCACATAGCGACGGTAGCGGCCCTGATTGTCCAGATGATGCGGGTCCCACTCGCCGAAGACGTAGTTCGGCCGGCGGTTGACAGGGTGCTGATGATCGTAGGCGCGCGGATCGAAGGCCAGCTCATCCAGCAAGTCGGCGTCGAAATAAGCTTCCGTCAAAAGCCCGGCATCCGTGGTGGCGAGGATCTCCAGGGCCTTGCTCACCAGAGCGTTATAACATCCCCAGGCCACGCCGGCCTCGCGAATGTAGATCGGCACTGGCCGCACGCGCTCGTGATCGTAGGGTTCTCCCTTGGGACGCGTTTCGAGAAGCGCCAGGGGCCGGTGGCCCACATAATCATTGAGGACCGCCAGGGCGCCGGCAACAATGCGCGCCTCGTCGTCCCAGGGCGCTCCCTGAAGCAACACCGCCTCGCAAGCCCGGGCCAGAAAGAACGGCTGAAACAGCTCGCGCGCCGGCTGGTGAAAGAGCAGGTCGGCGTGATGCGCGCGGTAGGCCGGCAACAGTTCCGCGAACACCAGAGCCAGGACCGCTTCCGCTTGCCGGGTATCGCGAAACGCACTCGTGCCGCCGGCACGCAATTCAGCGAGCTTCGAGCGCAGCAGCTCCGCGAGCAGGGCGTGCGGCTCCGGGGCGCCTTTCTTGGCCAGCCAGCGGCAGGCATCGCTGAGTTGCTTTTGAAAGCGCGCGTCGGGCTTGCCGCCCGCGAAATTCAAATAGCCGAGTATGCCCTGCAGAGGCACGGCCGCGTCCAGATCCTTGAAACGCTCGTCCAACGAACTCAGCCCCCTGTGGAAAGCCTACTCCATGCGCATCGTAACGAGAACCGCCCTGGACCGCCATATCAGCGCCGGGCCAGCACGAGTTCCACGGGCAATTCGAGGAGTATGTACATTATAATATGGGAAGCGCGTTCGGTTCGCGTTGGCGCCTTGCCCACGAGGAGAGAGATGGCTTCCACGGCCTGTTCTGGTTTCTTCAACGCCGCTCCCATGCGCCGCCGGGAGTTCTTGCGGGCGGGCTCGCTGAGCCTGGTAGGGCTGGGATTGCCGCAACTTCTTGAAGCGCGTGCCGGTCTGAATAATTCACCCTTCGGGACCGCCCCGGGCAAAAAGGCCAGGGCCTGCATCCTGCTATTTATGTGGGGCGGGCCGGCCCATCAGGACACCTGGGATATGAAACCGGGTGCGCCCCGGGAATACCGCGGGGAATTCCAGCCGATTGGCACGACCGTCCCCGGAATCCAGATCTGCGAGCACTTGCCGCGTCTGGCCAGGCATGCCGACAAGCTGACGCTGATCCGCTCGATGACGCATACCGATGTGGACCACACCACGGGAACGCACTTTTTGCTGACCGGTCGCGGCGTGCCGCGCCGGGGAGCGACGCATGACGAGGATTGGCCAAGCTATGGAGCGGTCCTCGCCAAGCTGGGCCGGGGGAAAGGCCCGTTGCCGCCTTTTGTGTCGATGATGCCGGAGGTCCCCAACGGGGCGCCGCGCTTTGTCGAGTCGTCGCATGGCAAGGGCGCGGGCTGGTTGGGACCAGTCTATGGACCGATGCAGATCAACGCGGACGCAAGCAAACAAGAATATCACGTGGCGGATTTCAATCTGCACGCCGACGTGCCCCTGGCGCGCACCGAGCGCCGGCGTGAGTTGCTGCACAACGTCGACAGTCAGTTACGCGGCCTAGAGAATCAAGCTCAGGCCAAGGCCGTGGACAGCCATTATGAGCGCGCCTTCTCCTTGCTCGCCTCGCGCCGCGCGACCGAGGCGTTTGATCTGACGAAGGAGCCGCTGAGCACACGCGAGCGTTACGGCATGAACATTCACGGCCAGGCAGTGCTGCAGGCGCGCCGGCTCGTGGAGGCAGGCGTGCCCCTCATTACGGTCTTCTGGCAAAACGACGGCCTGACCAACGTCAGCGTTTACTGGGACACGCATAACCGCAACTTCGTCGATTTGAAAACGCGGCTCTGTCCCGTCACGGACCAGGCATTTTCCGCGTTGCTGGAGGACCTGGAAGCCCGCGGCATGCTGGAAGAGACACTCATCGTCTGGACCGGCGAGATGGGCCGCACGCCTCGCGTCGGCCAGAGCGTGGTCGGCGGCGCCGGAGCCGGCCGCGACGGACGCGACCACTGGGCGAATGTATTCACCACGGTACTGGCGGGTGGCGGCATCAAGGGCGGTGTGGTGCATGGCTCCAGCGATCGCTATGCCGCCTATCCTGCCACGCAGCCCACGCCTCCGGCCGATCTGGCGGCGACCATCTATCATTGCCTGGGCATCGACCCGCACTTGCAACTAACGGACACGCTCGGCCGCCCGTCCACGCTTTGCGAGGGCACGCCCATTCAAGCCATTCTTGCCTAAGCAAAAAGAGCTGTGACGATGGTGACTACTCATTTCGCCCAAAATAGTAACCCGTGCCTCACGAATTTGGCGCAGGCGCCTGACTTCGACTTTCGAACCGGGCGATCTCTTCTTTCATTTGATTAATCATTTGCTTCAGTGAACGCAGGGTCCATTCGTGAGCACGGACATTTTCTGCCGGCTTGCGCCTGGCCGCTTCATATTGCTTCTCCAGCCAGGCCATTTTTTCACGCGTTACGGCCAACTCGTGCTGATCTTTGATGCTCATAGCAGAACCTCGACCATGCCCTTTACTAGCTTCACTCGCCGTGCACCTGCAATCGCTTCAATCGATTTACCGCGCTTGCAATTCGTCGCGCTGCCTCTTCGACCTCATGCTCACTAAGTAGTGAGCTGAGACTGAACCGCATCGCCGAGTGCAGTCTTTCTTTCGGCACGGCCATCGCCTGGAGCACCGGCGAAGGCAATAGGGAGCCGCTTGAACAGGCCGAACCGGTCGAGCAGGCGACGCCGGCCAGATCCAGATTCATAAGGAGTGCGTCGCCTTGGCAGCCTGGGAAAGACAGGTTCAATGTGTGAGGCATGCCTTCTTCGGCCGGGCCATTCAACACCACGGGATCGGCCAGCATGTGCAGGCGCTCCAGAAACAGGCGCCGCAAGTGCAAAACTTTCTGGCGACGGTCTTCCATCTCCCTCGTCGCCAATTCCAAGGCGGTCGCCAGGCCGACCGCGAAAGCCGTTGACTCCGTACCCGGTCGGCGGCCTTGCTGCTGGTGTCCGCCGTAAAGCTGAGGCGACAGCTTGGTGTGACGGCGCAGGAGCAAGGCGCCGGCTCCCTTGGGACCATGAAACTTATGAGCGCTGAGCGCAAGCGTGGTCACGCCGAGGTTATGGATATGCACCGGCATCCGGCCCACGGCCTGAGCGGCATCGCAATGGAACATGGCCCTGCTATCCAGAATTTCCGCTAATTTCTGCACCGGCTGGAGCGCTCCGGTTTCATTGTTGGCCAGCATAACGCTCAGCAAGCGCGTCTGCGGTTGGATGAGCTCTGCAAGAGCTTCGGCGCGGACCGCGCCCTGAGTATCGACCGGAAGCCGGCTGATGTGGAAGCCTCGGCGAGCCAGCTGCTCAACAGGCTCGCTTACGGACGGATGTTCTATCGGGCTGGTGATAATGGAGGCCGGCGCTTCACCGGCCAGACCGAACAGCGCCAGGTTGTTCGCTTCGGTCGCCCCACTGGTGAAGATGACCTCGTCCGGGTAGGCGCCCAGAAGCGCTGCCGTCCGCTCGCGCGCATCTTCCAGGGCCTGGCGCGCACGCCGACCGGCCCAGTGAGCGCTGGCGGGATTACCGAAGTGCTCGACGAGAAACGGCCGCATGGCTTCCCAGACGGCCGGCAAGACGGGGGTGGTGGCGTTGTTGTCGAGATAGATCTCGTTCATGAGCGCGGCCGGAACAAGGAAGGAAGGCAGGGGGTAGAGTCATCCCCCACGCAAGACGGGCCCTGCCTGGGCACACCTTCATTGTACCTGCTGCGGCAGAACATTACTGGCCGTCGTGCGATTGGGCCGGGTTGGCGCTCGAGCCGAGTTTTCGGCCCCAGACAAAATAAATTGCCGTCACCGCAACGACCGTAATCGCGACCCAAATCCAGGTGTATTCCATGAGAACACCTCCCTTTAGACTGTAAGTAGAAACACCACGTCCAAGCATAGCTCAAGAAATGTGCGATTGTCCGGTGACCTCCGTTGCTGCGGCGTGTAATCTAAAGGAGTGTCTTTATGGATGGGCGCCGGCTTCATTCCTGTTATTCTCACGAGATCCTTCCAGCGATGCCTCCCGTGCAATGTCAGAACTGCGGCTTGATCGTGCAAGTTCCCGAAGGCGGCCGCAGATTGTGCGGCTGCGGCACCTGGCTCTCCGCCGACGAAGTGCCGGTGGTGGTCGAGGCGGCGCCCGCGGAATCCGGGGAGCGCTGGCCACGCATCGACAGCGATCTGGCGGCCATCGAACGGCTCAACGACGGCTATCGCCGCATTCGCAAGGAACTGGCCAAGGCCGTTGTCGGCCAGCAACGGGTCCTGGAAGAACTCCTCATTGCCATCTTCGCGCGCGGGCATTGTCTCCTGGTCGGCGTTCCGGGCCTGGCCAAGACGCTCATGATCCGCACGTTGGCCGACGCGCTCAATTTGAGCTTCAGCCGCGTTCAGTTCACGCCGGACCTTATGCCGTCCGACATAACCGGCACGGAAGTCCTGCAAGAGGACAAGGCAACGGGTCAGCGCATGTTCAAATTCCTGCACGGCCCGCTGTTCGCCAACGTCATTCTGGCCGATGAAATCAACCGCACACCGCCGAAAACGCAGGCCGCTCTCCTGGAAGCGATGCAGGAGCGCCAGGTGACGGTCGGCGGCACGCGGCACCGCTTGCCGGACCCGTTCTTCGTACTGGCCACGCAAAACCCGATCGAGCAGGAAGGCACCTACCCACTCCCCGAGGCGCAGCAAGACCGCTTCATGTTCAATGTGCTGGTGGATTACCCGGAGGAAGAGGAAGAGTTCCGCATCGTGGAGATGACCACTTCAACGCACCAGCCGCAACTGGAGCGCGTGCTGTCCGCCACGGACATTCTGGAAATGCAGGACATTGTGCGCAAGGTGCCGGTCGCGCCGTACGTGATCCGCTACGCCATGAAATTCACGCGCTTGACGCGCAAGGAAAAGGGCGAGGTGCCTGAATTCATTAAGACCTATGTAACCTGGGGCGCGGGGCCGCGGGCGACGCAGTATCTGGTCCTCGGTGCGAAAGCGCGGGCGGTGCTGCATGGCCGCTATTACGTCTCCTGCGAAGACATCCGCGCCGTGGCCACGCCGGTGTTGCGGCATCGCATCATTACGAACTTCAACGCCGAGGCAGAAGGGATCAAGCCGGACGACATTGTGCGACGGCTGTCGGATCTCATTCCGCGTGATCCGAATGAAGAGAAGGGAATCGCTTAACCGTCATTTTTCCGCCTGAGGACGAAATATGCAGCTAACGGCCGTTTACATGAAAGTACCAGAAGGTACGTCGCTTTTGTTGAGGAGCTTCCCGGCGCCAATACACAGGGGAATACGCTTGCAGAAGCGCGTCAGAACCTTCGAGAAGCTGTAACAATGATACTGGAGGCTAATCGGGAACTGGCCGAGAAGTCGCTGGTCGGCCAAGACGTGACCAAAGAGCCGTTCACGCTGCCGGTGTCATGAAGAAAATCTGCCGCGATTTGGGGATTCCCGAAGTGCAAGCCGTCTGAGAGTTTTGCTGATGGATGATCCCCAACGTTATCTGGACCCCTTGACGCTCGCGAAGGTGCGCAGCCTCGAGTTGCAGGCCCGGCTCATCGTCGAGGGCTACCTTTCCGGCATGCACAAAAGCCCGTACCACGGTTTTTCCGTCGAGTTCGCCCAGCATCGCGAGTATGTTCCGGGTGACGACATCAAGCACGTGGACTGGAAAGTTTACGGGCGCACTGGGCGTTTCTTCCTAAAGCAGTACGAAGAAGAAACCAACCTGGTCTGCTGGCTGCTTCTGGACATCAGCGAATCGATGCAGTACAGCTCAGGCGCGGTAAGCAAGTATGACTACGCCTGCATGGTGGCGGCGGCGCTGGCGTACCTGATTTTGCACCAGCAGGATAGCGTCGGCCTGGTAACTTTCGACGACCAGGTGCGTAAGTTCCTGCGGCCTTCGAGCCAGCCGTCGCACCTCAAGCAGATGGTGCAGATCATGAATATCGGCGCGGCGCGCGAAAAGACCAGCCTGGCGCCCATCTTCCACGATCTGGCCGAGCGCCTGGCGCGGCGGGCGATCGTGGTCGTGCTGAGCGATCTGTTTGACGATGTTGCCAATCTGCTGGCCGGGTTGAAGCATCTCCGGCACAAGCGGCACGAGGTAGTGGTCTTCCATATTCTGGATGGCGCGGAGCTGGATTTTCCCTTTCAGCAGGCGACGCTGTTCCGCGGGTTGGAGCAGTTTCCCGAATTGCTGACCGACCCGCGCAACCTGCGGCAGGGTTACCTGGATGAGATTCGGTCGTTCATTCTGGACGTGCAGCGCGGTTGCCGGGGTCAGAATATCGACTATGTGCAGTTGCGGACGGACACGAACCTGGGCGTGGCCCTGTCGAGTTACCTGGCGCAGCGATTGAGTCGGGCCAAGTGAGAGGCCTCCATGAAAGTTACGGACATTCACGCTGAAAGCCTGGCCGCTTCTACTGCCCTTTCCAGGTACTATATGGCTTACTCCATTCTGCCCGCAGATGTCATCAAGGTATTGACTGCCGCAAAAGTGACTTTTGTGCTCGTGGGCGCTCATGGCATCGGTGGCTGGATGGACGATCCCAGAGCAACGCAGGACGTAGATGTAGTGGTGGCCGCCCGGCACTTGAAGAAGGCGGTCAACGCGCTGCTGGCAGCCTTTCCACAACTTGATCCGGAAGATAAGCCAGTTGTCATCCGCTTGAGAGATCGCGACACGAAGAAAATCGTCATCGACGTCATGAAGCCCAATGAGCAACTTTACCGCGACGTGCTCAAGCATACGCACACGGTAACTTCCGGCGGACAAACCTTTAAGATTCCCTCCTTGGAGATGGCCCTGGCGATGAAATTTGCAGCCATGATCAGCCTGCATCGTCAGGATGAGGATAAGTTTCAAGACGCGCATGATTTCATCCGCATGGTAAAGGCAAATGCGGAAATCGATTTGGAAAAATTGGCAGAACTTGGCGATCTCGTTTATCCAGGCGGCGGCAAGGAGGCTGTGGATAAGGTCGAACAAGTTCGTCGCGGAGAGACCCTTAAGCTTTAGACCGTGAACCACACCTGCTTCGGAGACCAGCGCTTGCCGTTCGCCGCCATGATGCCCCTGTTCGCCATCTTCGAGACGCCGCTTGCCGCAGTGGCCGTGATCGCCGGCGCCGCCTCCATACCGATTATCATTCACTTGCTCAACCGCAAGCGCTTCCGCATCGTTACCTGGGCGGCCATGCGTTTCTTGCTGGCCGCGCAAAAGAAGAACACGCGCCGCATGCGGATCGAACAGCTCGTCTTGCTGGCTGTGCGCACGCTCATTGTCCTGCTGCTGGTATGCGCCATGGCGAGCGTGATGCCGTGGTCGGAAAGTCTGTGGGCGCGTCTCTTTCCCGAGAGCGCCGTGCGCGCGGCTGCGGGCGGGCGGCGAACCCATAAAATCCTTGTGCTGGATGGCTCGTTCAGCATGGCTGCCAAGATAGGCGATAGCACTTGCTTCGAGCGGGCCCGGAGCGCGGCGAACAAGCTCTTGCAGGAAGCGCCTGCGGGGGACGGCTTCAGTGTCGTGCTCATGGCGGCGCCGCCGCGGCGGGTCGTGCCGGAGCCGTCCGATGATGCGCACAAGGCGGCCGAGGAAGTGCGTGCCCTGCGTTTGCCGCATGGCAATGCCGATCTGGCCGCCACACTCAGCGCGGTCGAGGACATGGTGCGTCATTCACCGGTCAAATTCGAAGACCGTGAAGTGTACTTCCTCACCGACGCGCAGCGCTCGACCTGGACGGCGCGGCAGAGCGGCAACACTGCCGAGCTATTGCAGAAAATCCAGAGCCGCGCCCGCACGATCCTGGTGGATGTCGGCGTGGACGGCATGAGCAATGTGGCGGTGACAAACCTGATCCTCGGCGTTCCTTACGTGACCACGGGAGCCGCCACGCCAATCACGGCAACGCTGCACAACTATGGCTCGGAAGCTCGCCGACAACTGCGCGTTGAGCTGTACGTCGGCAAGGCGCGCGCCGGCGCCAGCGACGCACCGTTCGGTTTCCAGGTGGTCGGCCAGATGAACGTCGATCTCCAGCCCGGACAGAGCGCGGTGAATTTCAATTACCAGTTCACCACGCCCGGCGATTACGCCTTGCAAGTGCGCCTGGAAAACGATGCCCTGGAGCTGGATGACACGCGCAGTGTGATCGTCACAGTCAAGGAAAGCGTGCCGGTGATGCTGGTCAACGGCAAGCCGGCAAGCGAGCTTTACGACCGGGCCACGGAATGGCTGTTCGATGCCCTGAATCCATTCCCGTCCGCGCAAACTCCCCGCAATGTACCGGCCCGGCCCAGGACCGTGACCGAGTCGCAGTTTGCCGATGCGGCCCTGGGCGACCTCCGTCCCTACGACTGTGTCTTTCTTTGTGATGTGCCGCGTCTCGGCGCTCCCGAGGTTCGCCGTCTCGAGACACACCTGCACCGCGGCGGCGGTGTGGTCTTCTGCCTTGGCCCGCGCGTCGATCTGGAATCGTACAATCGGTTGCTGTATCGCGACGGCGCGGGCATCTTGCCGGCACGCTTGCTCGGCAAGCAGCAGGCGCCGGACAAGCGGTTCTTCAACTTCTTTGCCGAGGAAAAGTCGTACCACGAGCCGCCGCTGGACGCCTTTGCTGGGGAACGCGACCGCCTGAGCTTGCTGGGCGCGCGCTTCACCCAGTATCTACGCGCTGAACTGCCCTCGCGTGGCCGAGCGCGCAAGATTCTCTCGTTCATGCCGGAGGTAAGCTCCGCCAGCGCCTCCGCCATGGAACGCGGCAACGTAACGCCCCTTCCGCTGGGCGACCCGGCGGTCGTCGAATGGTCGCGCTATCGCGGCCGCGTGCTGCTCTTCACCAGCACGGTCAACATGGACTGGACCACCTGGCCGATCTCGCCAAGCTTCCCGGCCATGATGCAAGAACTCCTGCATTTTGCGGTCGCGGGCCGGTTGCGCGAACAGGCGGCCGTCGTGGGCGATCCATTGCAGGACTTTCCGCAATTTGCAGGGGCAGGCCTCGATGTCACGGTGCATGCCCCGGACGGACGCACGGAAACAACACACACCGAGGCGCGCGAAGATATCGGCGTGCTGAATTGGACCGATACAGACGTGAGCGGCGTCTATCGCGTCACGATCGGCCAGCACCCGCAGGATTATCTGTTCGCCGTCAACGTCCCCACGACCACCGAGGCGCAGTCTGCTTGCGAAAGCGACCTGGCACGTACCAATCACACGGAGTTGCAGAGCGCTTATCCGGGCTGGGAATTCCAACTGGTGACGGACCTGCGCGACGTCGTCCACACCGGCGGGCCGGCCAGTGAAGTTAGTGCCGATCGGCCGCTCCGCGGCATGGGCATGATCATCGCCCGCTGGATGCTCCTGATCATGGTCCTGCTGCTGGTGGCCGAGGTTGTGCTGGCCTGGCGCTTCGGCCACTACAGCGCCGTGAACATGATCGACCAGCCCCCTGCCCGCGGCCGCCTGGTGCCTATCGCCGTGGCCGTGGTCGCGGGAATCCTGTTCATGGCCCTGGCGAGCGTGCTAGCCCATGCCGCGTGGACGGGAGATTTCCTGAGCTTCCTGCCCGAAGGGATGCGTGCCTCGATCGAAGAACGCCTCGGCATTCCGCCGCCGGCTGCCGGCGAGGGCACACGGTGGCAATTGGAGTTCACCCCGTATCTCTGGGATGCGGCGACCGATCCGTGGCTGGCCGGCGGCTTCGCCCTGATCATGACTCTTGCAATCGTCGTCATCTATCGCCGGGAGGGCCAGACGGCCAATCTTGTCTACAAGCTTCTCCTCGGTGGGCTGCGCATGTTCTTCTTGCTGCTCACGCTGGCCGTGCTCTTACCGCAACTGCGACTCCTGTTCGAGCGCGAAGGTTGGCCGGACATCGCCATCGTGATCGATGACTCGCAGAGCATGAGCACGGCGGATCGCTACCAGGACGCGCGCGTGCAAGAGGCGGCCACGCGCCTGTTCGCCGACTTGACGCGTGACCTCAGCGCCGGCGCTACTCCGGAGGCCACAGCGGCACAACGGCTGCAGCTTGCCCAGGCGGTGCTTACCAACAATAAACTGGAGTGGCTGGAAAACCTGCTGACCCACCGCCGCTTCAAGCTCCACGTCTATCACTGCGCCAGCCGGGCCGCGCGCCTGGCGGACGCCACGGAAGCCAATGAGCTGGACGCCGTCGGCCAGGCGATCCGGCAACTCCGCGCGGAAGGGGATTCCAGCCAGCTCGGCACCGCCGTGCGCCAGGTGCTCAACGACTTCCGCGGTTCGTCGCTCGCCGCCGTCATCATGTTCACCGACGGTGTCACCACGGACGGCGAGGATCTCTTACGCGTCTCCCACTACGCCACGCAGATGGGCGTGCCGCTCTTCTTTGTCGGCATCGGCGACGCGCACGACACGCGCGATCTCAAGCTGCATGATGTGCAGGTCGAAGACTCAGTCTACGTCAACGACAAGCTCGTCTTCGAGGGCCGCGTTACCGCCCAGGGCTACAGCGACGGCCGGGTTATCCCCGTGGCGCTTTTCGAGAAGGATAAGGCGGGAAATCTCCGGCCGTTGGCCAGGGAATCCGTCGCCACGGACCGCGAGGGCAAGCCGGTCAAGTTCCGCCTCATCCACCAGCCCACCGAACCGGGCGAGAAAACCTATGTGCTGGCCGTGCCCGAGCAGGAAGACGAGGTCAAGCCGGCCGACAACAATCGCCTCGAACGCACGGTTTTTGTCCGCGAGGCCAAGCTGATCAAGGTCCTTTACATCGAAGGCTACGCCCGCTATGAGTATCGCTTCGTCAAGAACTTGCTCGAACGCGAATCCGACCGCGACAAGAAGAACAAGACGATTGACCTCAAGGTCTTGCTGCTGGACGCCGACGACGGCTACGCGGCGGAGGACCGGAGTGCCATTCCGTTCTTCCCGATCAAGGAAGAACTAAATCTCTTCGACGTCATCATTCTGGGCGACGTGGATCCGAAAGACCCGAAGATCGGCGAGAAGAATCTGCAGCATCTGGCTGCGTTCGTCAAGGAGCGTGGCGGCGGCTTCCTGATGATCGCCGGACCGCGCTACACGCCGCACGCGTACAAGGATTCCCCTTTGCGGGACATCATGCCGATCCAGGTGATCGCGGACGTGCAGCCGGACGGCGATTACCAGAACGGCTTCCGCCCGGAGCCGACCGTCGTGGGCCGCTTTCACCCGATCTTTCGTTTCAGTCCGGATGAAGCGGAAAACACAGCGATCTGGAATCATCTGTCGGAGATTTACTGGTGGTCCGAGGGTTACCGCGTGCAACCAGCGGCCGAAGTGCTGCTCGTGCACCCGAAGCGGGCCGCGCTGGACCCGCGCCGCACGGCCCCTGGCGAGGGCGGCCATCCGCTGCTGGTGCAGCAGTTTGTCGGCGCCGGCCGGAGCATGTTCTTCGGCTTTGACGAGACGTGGCGCTGGCGCTTCCGCGAGGACGAGCTGCGTTTCAATCAATTCTGGATCCAAACGGTGCGTTACCTGGCGCGCAGCAGGCTCGGCCGGATTGATCTACGCGTCGACCGTCAGACGCCGTACCGCCGCGGCGAGCCGATCAAGGTCAGCGTCCGCTTCCCGGACGATGTGCCGCCGCCAGCAGCCGACACGAAAGTGGAAGTAGTGGTGACGCGCACACCCATCAAGCGTGGCGACAATGTCTTTCCTGGAGAGCTGGAAAAAGAGACTTTACATTTGGCGAAAGTCGAAGGCAGCCGGGCAACTTACGAAGGCCTGATCACGCGCACGCCGGAAGGCGAATATCATTTCTGGCTGGCCGCGCCGCTCGTTCCCGATCCCAAGCCGCGTGCCGATTGCCGGGTCCTGCCGCCGCCGGGCGAGATGGATCAGCTCCGCATGAACCAGCTCGACATGGAGCGCGCCGCGGAGGAAACGCACGGCAAGTTCTACACGCTCGCCGACGCCGACCGTCTGGTGGACGACCTGCCCAGCGGCACACGCATCACCCTCAGCACACCACAACCGCCGCGGTTATTGTGGAACCACGTCACCATGTTCGCCTTGGCGCTGGGCCTACTCAGCAGCGAATGGCTGCTGCGGAAGCGGAAGCACTTGCTATGATTCAGCCCATGAAAGGCCGCCATTCAAGGCATTCCGCAATGTCAATTGGATCAATCAACCAGGCGCAATTCGGCCGGGCTTGGGTCAACAGAAACCAATAACGGTCGCGCCATGTGTGGGAAGGAAACGATGGCTTGCCCAGGGGCCAGCCCGGAGACCTTGTTCCACAGTCCCTCGTCAATGCCGCTGACTGTTCGCCGCAGGGTGCTGACGACGGTTGGGTCGGTGATTTTGTGCAGGATATAGGAATTCACGAGGCCAAATACCTGGCGCGGCAAGTGCTGCGGCAATTGCGTGACGAAGACCAGCCCCAGCCTGCGTTTACGGCCGCGCTTGGCGATCCGGGCCACTTGCTCGAACAGCGTTTTCATTTTGTCGACGCGATCCTCGCTCATGAACTCGTGGGCTTCTTCGATGATAATCAATGCCCCGTTCGGCGTGGCAGCCTGCTGATTGTCTTTCTTGCTGCGCTCGTAATGCTGATACAGGTCATCTTGCGCATCCTGAACGCCACGGAGCAGGTCGGCGATCACGATGTTGTTTAGCTCGGACATGCCGGAGTCCGACAGGTCGATGACCGAGAGCTTTCCCGGCTCGAGGAGTTTCTTGTAGTTCTGCGGCCTGGCGCCGTCGGCAGCATTGTCAAATACCTTCAGCCGATTGAGCCGGTTCAGGCGGCCCAGCAAGGCGCCCCAGGACACGGCATGCTCGGGCCGGTGTCCGCCGTAGATCCTTCTCTTCAACGCGTCCTGCCCTCTTGGCGTCGCCAAGCGCTGATCGCGGGGCGAGAACACGGCCGTCGATTCGCCATCTTTGCTTTTCCCTTCCCGCTTGGGCAGATCGGCAACCTTCAGACAGGCCGCCACGATGTCCATCATGATGGGGAGCGTGAGACGGGGATAGCCGCGCTCAAACTCGTCGATTTCCATGGCCAGACGCTCTTGATCTTCCTGTCCTTTCTGCGGGAAGATTTCCAGATCCCGGAGGACCTCCTTGGCGATGTCATACGCTTTCATGAAGCGCACCTGCTGCGCGTCGGTCAGGTTCAGGATCTCCGCAGCCGCGTAGGGGGACAGCATGGCGAACTGAAGGGAGAAGGGCACGCGATGCGGATGATCGGGGCTGGCCGTATCGCGGCCGACGAGATGGTACACGGTCATGGACTCGACCGGGACGCCGCCTGCCGCCAGGCCCCGGTCACGAAGGGTGGCCAGCATCTTGGCGTCCTGAGTCTTTTGGTGCAAGCGCGTGTACTCGCCTTCCACGTCAAGCAAGATGATCGCCAGGTTGGCTTGCTGTGCCTGGTGAACGAGGCGGGCCACGGTGTTGGACTTGCCGCCGCCGGTCGTGCCGAGCACGGCGGTGTGGCGCGGCAAAACGTCCTTGCGCTGCGACGGCACGCCGACCGCCACATTCTCGTAACCGACCACGAGACCGACACGGATGTCACCGTCCGCCTTGAGTACGTCTGCAGATTCCTTCTCGGATAAGGGAATGACCGGGCTGTTGGGCAGCGGCCGCAGGCGCGGCGGGCACAGCGTGCCGTTGCCCAGTTCTTCGCCGAGGATCGTGACCTGTATCCGGCCATGATAGGGAGGCTGATATTTGCCGCCTCGCGCTGTTGCAGCCACCAGAAGCGGAGAATCCCCACGCAGGCTGTCCGGCTCGGAAAACGGACCAGCCGTCACGATGCCCAGATAGGAGCGACCGTCGCCTTCCTTACGACTCTTGATGCGCACGAGCGATTGCGAGGGTGCGTGCTGAAGCTTGTCGCGGCGCAGCAGCACCGTCACCGTGAGATCTTCGCTGCCGGGCAAATCGAACATCGTATCGCCGATGGCGCCCGCCAATTCAACATCCACGGCGACCTCACCGCCCGCCGCATTAATATCGGCTTGTAACCGGTCCTCGATGCCGTTTCTGGAAGGTTGCGGGGTCGAGGCTTCGAACAGGTTTGTTATGGAAGTAGACATGGAGTTCCTTAACGTGTACGGTTTGTGCGATAACGCCACGGCGCCCCGGCCGCGGCGTAAGCGGCCTGAGCAAGCGTTTCCAGGTTGTCGCCGAACACGGCTTCACCAACATGCCGCGCCATTTCCAGCAACAGGGGCGACCCGTGCGGCTCGCGCAGCATGCTGTCGGCCATGGCAATGTGAGCGGCGATGTCCGCGTGATCCACATGGGCAAAGAACAGCTGAGCGGGCGTCAGCGCCGACGCCCGGAACAGGCCGACCACCACCTGGGAAGCCACGGTGCGAATGAAGCGCCGAAATTGCGGATCGTTTTTTCTCACCCTATTGGCGGTTGGGTGGCGACCACCAAACACCGACTGGGTCAATTCGCCCCCGATTTTCTTGAAGACCAAGAATCAACCGAGTCACCGGTCCAGCGGGAAATTCTTCTTGATCACCATTCATTGGGCGTCGCTCAACATGCCCGTCAATTTGCCGAAGGCTGTGGACTCGATGCGGGTCTTTACCAGGAAGTTGGCCTGTGGCACGACCTAGGCAAGCTGGACGCGCGATTTCAGGCGATGTTACGACAGTCGTCGCCACGAACTGTCGCGGGTGAACCACTTGCCAAATCAGCGCGATCACCGCGCACCAAAGAGGAACGGGATCGTGCCCGCGAAATTGATCGCTATCCGGCCGGTGGACGGCACGAATTGCTCTCCGCAGCGCTCGTTTCTACGAAATCAGACGACGATTGCTTGCTGCATTTGATCGCGACGCATCATGGTTCCGCCCGCCCATTTGCGGACCCAGTAGTAGAAAATGCAGACTCCAGAAAGCCGTTCAACGTAGCTTTGTTCGATCAGGCTTTTACACTCGACACGTCGGAACAACGAATCGCTGCCTGGAATGCCGAACTTCCGGAACGGTTCTGGCGTGTCGTTCGCAAGTTTGGCTGGTGGGGCACCGCGTACCGGGAAGCAGTTTTTCGCCTCGCTGACCAGG
>DASZFN010000036.1:0-3569 GCA_035939715.1 Gemmataceae bacterium
TCCGCAAGCTGGCCCGGCGAAACAAAGTGGCGCTCTTGACGGCGGGGCTGGTGGCTGCGGCGCTCGTTCTGGGTACGGTCGCAAGCACCTGGCAGGCTTTCCGGGCCACCGTGGCCGAACGGGAAGCACGACGAAGCGAATATGCCGCCCGGGCGAGTGAAGAAGTTGCCCAAGAGCGGAAGCGCGAGGCTGACGATGCCAAGGCCCAGGCCGAACGTCAGCGCGACGAACTGGCACATCTCAACGAGAACCTGCGCCGGACAAATTACGTGGCCGACATGAACCTGGCCCGCGTCGCCTGGGACGAGAACAACCTCGTTCGCGCCCGCGAGCTGCTGGACAAGCACCGGAGCCGCCCCGGCGAAACGGACCTGCGAGGATTCGAATGGCATTACCTCCGCCGGTTGCTGCATGGCGATCTTCGCACCATACAGGCTCATGAAGGATGGGTCAGCGCGGTAGCCTTCATGCCCGACGGCAAGCGCCTGCTCACTTCGGGGACCGATGTGCCGCCTCACGCCAGGAAATTCTTCGGGAAAGACGCAAGCGGTCAGGTGAAACTCTGGGATGTGGAGACCGGCAAGCCGCTGGATTTCCAGCTTGCAGGACTTACCAGCAATCTGGAAGAAGTGACCCTCAGCTCCGATGGCACCCATCTGGCCGCAACCTGCGGGGACCACGCCATCCAGTTATGGGATTTGCGTACCGGGGAGCAATTTGCACTGGTATGCCCTTTGAACGAAATGGCAGCCCGCGCTCGTTTCAGTCCCGATGGCGAGCGGCTGGTCACCGCGCACGGCCCCTACGATTTCCTTTCCAAAGAGGCCCACTCAATGTGGATCTGGGATCTCGCTTCTCGAAAGGCGATTGTGACACTTGATGGGCTGCCTCCCAATCTCGGGGCGAACTTCAGCCCCGATGGCCAACAGCTCGCCATTTGCATACCGAGCCAGAGTGTCGTCAAGGTGGTTAAGACAGAGACGGGTGAGGAGTCGTACCGCTGCGAGTATGCAGACGGGTATGTCATGCGCGTATCTTTCAGCCCCGATGGGAATCGACTGTTCGCTTGCGGTAGCACGGGTATCCGCGTGTGGGATGCTGCCACCGGCGAGTCCCTAGCCTTCTGGCCGGCCGCTTCCAGCATGGGGGCGAGATTGGCATTCAGCCCGGATGGCCGGCGCCTGGCTATCGGCGGCACTTACGGTGTCGTGGAGTTGTGCGACAGCATAACGGGTCAATTGGTCCACACATTCAAGGGACATTCCGGAACTATCCGCGCGATGGCATTCAATCCGGATGGCACACGCCTGGCCACGGGGGGCGTCGAAGGCACCGTACGCGTTTGGGACACGAGCGGGCGAAACGAAGCCTCGCCGATTGGAGAGGCTTCAGCACAAGGGGAAATGCGCGAATTGAGCCTTGATGGCCAGACGCTGCTGACCGGGACCGGGTTACGAGGCGGCATCGGAATCATGGGGGGTGGGAAGAGCTTTCGGCTGTGGGACACTGCGACGGCCCAGCCGCGCGGCGACCCGATCGAAATGCCGCAGATGGTGCGGAGCTACGATTGGACCGGCGACGGAAAACACCTGTACCTGGCGGACCTGGGCAAGACCGTCACGATCGTGGACGTCGCTACCAGCAAGATCGTCCGCACGTATCCGGCCGATTTTGAAGAAACAGCCGAGGGGATCGTCACGGCCCTCAGTCCCAATGAGAAATGGTACGCCCACTCCGCGCCAGAAAGAACGATTCGAGTGCGCGACGCCCAAACCGGTGACGAATTCCGCGCCATCACGGGCCTCGACGATCTGGTGCATAACCTGGCGTTCAGCGCGGATGGTTCGCGCCTGGCAAGTGCCGACCACGGCGGAGTTGTGAAAATCTGGGACGTGGTGTCCAGCTCGTTGACCGCGACGACAAAGAGCGGTGTGAACGTCATGCGTTTGCGCTTCAGCCCCGACGGCCAGCGCCTGGCCGTTTTGGGAAACCTCATTCCTTTCAATTCCGCCGAAGTGCGGATTCTGGATGCGGACAGCGGCCGCGAAATCTTTTCGCTGAAGGGCCACACCCTCAATGTGACCGATGCGGTTTTCAGCCCCGACGGCCAGCGTCTGGCCACCGAGAGCGCCGACCGGACGATCCGAGTCTGGGACCTCGACAGCGCTCAGGAAATTCTCAAGCTGAGCGACTTCACCGGATTCGTCACCTGCATTCGGTTTGCTACAGATGGCCGCCGCTTGATCGGGGCCTGCGGGGACCGAACGGTTCGCGTCTGGAACGCCACGCCATTGCCGGAGTAGCGGCATAGAAACCTGGTAAAGATTGTGAAATGGCTGCGGGGAGGCAACGAGGCGAATTGAACTACGTCAACCAGCGATCAACAAACCACTTATGCCGATCTTCCTCTGTGGGTCGATCACTTTCGACCTCGGTTGGCGGGACCAACCGAAAGGACGCGGAAGTCGACGATGCTGCCCCGGATTTGCCTCGGCATCGTTCCCGCACCATAAATCGTCCCCACTGGACCTTTGGTCCAGTTTCCAAAAATCCGGGGCAAAACCGGGGCAAATGTTGCCATCCAAGGCCAATGTTGGTACAATCCAGCGTCAACCGGCGATTGCACGTAACCGGGTACTTCCTGGTGACTTGCAACGCAAGATCAACGCGAACGAAGCCCGAGTTCAAGGGCGCGAGGAGCGACTTAGGATCCAGTGGGGCAACCCGTCCGGGTTCGAGTCCCGGCTCTCGCATTGGGGCGAGTCGGTCGGTGAGTGAAGTCAAATCAAGGACGGCTGCATTCCATGCCGCATCCGGAAGGACTCTCCGTCGGTGTCAATGAAGCGGCCTAGCCCAACCTGACCAGCGCCGCCAGCGCCTCCTTGACCTTCTCGATGCTCCCGAACTGGCCGACCAGCTTCTTGGCGGCCACGAGGTCGCTGATGTTGAGCGAGGCCGAGCTGGCCGCGGCTGCCGGGGCCGGACTGCCAACCGCCGTCTTGCGGCGGCGCTTCCGCCTCATGCCCATCCCTCGCAGAACCGTGCTGACCTGGGCCGACGACGCTTTCACGCCCTGTGCCTTCAGGACAGCGATCACGTCCGGCGGTCGGACGGGCTTATCCATGCCTCTGGCGACGTCACGGATGGCGTCAGCCTTGGTGCCGCCCGCTGCTCCGTTTGCCGAGGCGGCTGTGGCGGTCGTCTGCGGCTTCCTCGCCAACTTCTTGGCAGCCGCGGCCGCTTTTTCCTTTCGCATCGCCGCCCGCTTCTTCAGCATGTTGAATTTGATCACGCTCACCGTCGATCGCGTCACGTCGATGCCCTGTTCCTTCATGGCCGCCGACACCTCTTTGGGCATGCTCTTCGGATTGGCCCTCAGGTACTTGCGGACTGCTGCGGACTTGTTCACTTTTTCGGTTTTGGCAGGCATCTACGAAAACTCCGGATTGCAAGAGGAACGCCCCATGAACGAAGTGTAGCTCAGCCAGCCGATGGTGTTCGCTAACCCAATCGGGCCAAGGCAGTCAACGCTTCCTTGACCTTCTCGATTGACCCGACCTGACTGACCA
>DASZFN010000037.1:0-3810 GCA_035939715.1 Gemmataceae bacterium
CGTGGCGATCATTACACTTCATGGTTGAGACGCGACAGGACCTCTGACGACTGATCAGCGGGACTCGAATACCTTGAAGCCGTTCGTATGGGTTCGCCGCATTCTCGGCCGGAACCCAATGGCGCCAATCAGGAGTGCAACCGCAATGAATCGTTTCCTATTACTCGGCGCCCTTGCGTTAGCCGCATTCGCCGGCACCTTCGGTTTCGTCAAGTTTAACGAGCGCGGCGCTGCCCCACCGGGAATGGTCTGGATTCCCGGCGGCGAGTTCACCATGGGCAGCGAGAACCCCAAGATGCGTGATGCTCAGCCTCTGCACCGCATCCGGGTCGATGGCTTCTGGATGGACCAGACGTCCGTCACCAATGAACAGTTCCAACAATTCGTCGAGACCACGGGATACGTCACCGTAGCCGAACGCACTCCCCAGGCCAAGGACTTTCCCGGCGCTCCTCCCGAGAATCTGGTGGCAGGCGCCGTGGTTTTCGCGCCACCGAAAGGCCCCGTCTCGCTGGACAATCACCTCCAGTGGTGGACCTACGTAAAGGGCGCCAACTGGCGGCACCCGGAAGGACCGGGAAGCGATCTGCAGGGACGGGAAAAGCATCCTGTCCTGCAAGTCGCCTGGGAAGACGCCGTCGCCTATGCGAGGTGGGCGGGCAAGCGCTTGCCGACAGAGGCCGAGTTCGAGTTCGCGGCTCGGGGCGGACTCGAGCGCAAGAGATACCCCTGGGGCGATGAGCTGAAGCCGGACGGCAAATGGATGGCCAATATCTGGCAAGGCCGCTTCCCTTACGAGAATACCGAAGAGGACGGCTTCCGTGCGACGGCCCCGGTCGCTTCTTTTCCAGCCAACGGCTACGGCTTGTACGACATGGCCGGCAATGTCTGGCAATGGTGCTCGGGCTGGTACCGGCACGATTACTACCGGGACCTGGCCGCAGGAGCGAAGCCGGCGCGCAACCCCCAGGGCCCGCCGGACAGTTTCGATCCCGCGGAACCGCGCGTCGCCAAGCGCGTCATGCGGGGCGGATCGTATCTGTGCACCGACCAGTACTGCACCGCCTACGAGGCCGGCGCCCGCGGCAAGGGCGCTGCGGATACGGGGACCAATCATCTTGGTTTCCGCTGCGTGAAAGAAAAAGGGGACGCAGCTCGTTTCGCTCGCTGACCTCTGCATTGATAGCAAGGGGGTGCGGCGAAACGAGCTGCGTCCCCTTTTTTCCGAAGCGGCATTTGGGCCGGAGAGTTTCCTGCCCGATCATCAATCGTTGCACCAGGAGAGAGCAAATGCTGAAGAACACCAGACTGCAGATGATCGCCATGCTGGCGATCGGCGGGCTGTTCGGCTATGCGGTCGCGTCAGGCAAGCTTGACGTGTTCCGCAAGGCGAACGCCGGCCCGCCCCAACCATCCGTGGCTGACAAGGAAAGGAGCTCCGCGCAGGCTGCCACTGCCGCATGTTGCATGGAAGGAGCGCCCAAGGCGCAGCTTGTGGCCATGGCCGATCCAAAGGTGACTAACACCGCCGCCAGGTTTCAGGCGGAAGGCAAGAAGCCCAACATCCTCGTCATCATGGGCGACGACATTGGCATGTGGAACATCGGCGCTTACCACCAGGGCCTGATGGCCGGGCGCACGCCACATCTCGACAAGCTTGCCAAAGAAGGCATGCGGTTCACCGACTACTACGCCGAGGCCAGTTGCACGGCGGGTCGCGCGAACTTTATTACCGGCGAGCTACCCATCCGCACCGGCATGACGACGGTCGGTCAGGCGGGCGCCAAGATGGGCCTTCCGGCGGAAGCCTGCACGATTGCCACCGCGCTAAAGTCATTGGGCTACGCCACCGGCCAGTTCGGCAAGAACCATCTTGGCGATCTCAATGAGTTCCTGCCCACCGTCCACGGCTTCGACGAATTCTTCGGCTATCTGTATCACCTGGACGCGATGGAAGACCCGGCGCACCCAAACTACCCGCAGGACCTGCTGAATGTCGTCGGTCCGCGCAACATGGTCCACAGTTGGGCCATGGATAAGGACGACACGACTGAGATGCCGCGCTGGGGCAAGATCGGCAAGCAGAAGATCGAGGACGCCGGTACGCTTTATCCGGAACGGATGAAGACGGTGGACAACGAAATCCGCGACCTCGCCTTGACGTTTATCGACAAGGCCAAGGCGGACGGCAAGCCCTTCTTCGTTTGGCTGAATCCGACGCGCATGCACATCGTCACCCACCTCTCGGACAAGTATCAGGCGCTGCGCAACTCGAAGAATGGCTGGTCGATACAGGAAGCCGGCATGGCCCAGCTCGATGATGACGTCGGTCTGGTCATGCAGAAGCTCAAGGACATGGGCGAGGACGACAACACGATCGTCGTGTTCACGACCGACAACGGCACCGAACTCTTCACCTGGCCCGATGGCGGAACCACACCGTTCGCACAGAGCAAGGGGACGGTCATGGAAGGCGGCTTCCGCGTGCCGTGCCTCCTGCGCTGGCCCGGCCACGTCCCGGCGGACACGGTGCAGAACGGCCTCTTTTCCGGCCTGGACTGGTTCCCCACCTTCCTTGCCGCAGCCGGCAATCCGAACATCACCGACCAGTTGCTCAAGGGCGTGAAGCTCGGCGACCGGACTTACAAGAACCATCTGGACGGCTACAACCAGATGGACCTGATCACCGGCAAAGGCCCGTCCAATCGTCATGAAATCTTCTACCTCGGCGAAAGCACCGTCGGCGCGGTGCGCATCGACGACTACAAATTCCGCTTTATCGACCAGCCCGCCGGCTGGCTGGGCGAGAAGACCAAACCTGACGTGCCTTACATCACCAACCTGCGCCTGGATCCGTTCGAGCGCATGGGCTGGCCAAGCAATGGGACGAAAGAAGGCGCGCAGCAATACTTCGACTGGTTCAAGTATGAGTTCTGGCGCTTCGTGTTCGTCCAGCAGGTAATGGGCAAAGCGCTCCAGTCCTTCCTCGATTACCCGCCAATGCAGCGCGGTGCGAGCTTCAACCTCGATGCCGTAAAAGCGGAGATGGCGAAAAGGATGCAACAGGCGGAGGCGGCGAGCAAAGGCAGCGGCAACTAACCGGAATGACCCTCACGTCGGGGGGCGCGAAAGCGCCGCCCGACGCGTTCAATCAGAAAGAGGTCCAGGGGTACGCGTGTGCATCCTGGAGAACAAAGCACAGTGGTTCGGTCAAATTCTTCAAGGAGACATCATGAACGCAAGTTGGAAGAATCGTTCGTTGGTGGCCGCCGTGGCCGGCTTGGTCGTGGCCGGATTGATCGGTCTGAGCCGTCTGCAACCAGTCCAGGCAGCGCGTGAGGATGCGCCGCTGACGGGTCCGCGCTACTCGGTCATCGAGACGGAGGCGCACAACCTGATTGTCACCGACAACAAGAACAACACGCTCTATTTCTACACCATCGACAAGGACAAGGAGGTTGGCTCGGAGCTCAAGCTGCGCGGCACGATCGATCTGAGCCAGGTGGGCAAGACCGCGATCACGCCGACGAAGACCGCCCCCGCGCAATAGGAATGCGATCCAAGGCCTGGGCGTACGGGACTCGCCTCTGGAGTCCCACGCCCGCGCTTATTCCCATGAAAGGAGCAATTGATGAATAGTCGTATTTTACTGATCGGCGCCATTATCGCCGCGACCTGGGCAACGGCAGCGCCGAGCGCCAAGGCCTGGCGTGGCGGTGGCTACCATTACAGCTACCACTACAGTGGTGGCGGCGGATATGGCCATTACAACCACTATACAGGAGGGAGTTATCACGGCGGGAGCGCGTA
>DASZFN010000038.1:0-6040 GCA_035939715.1 Gemmataceae bacterium
TACTGAGTACCGAGTACCGAGCAACTGAGTACTGAGCGGGTTAACGATCAATGACCAAGGCTAACGCCGATGCAGCAGGACCAATTCCTCAACGTTATCGATCGAGACGAAGCGGAGCGGCGATTTCATGCGGCTCTGGATCTCTCGCCTCTGGCGGCGGAAGAAATACCGCTCCAGCAGGCATTCCAGCGCGTGCTGGCCCGGGACGTCGTGGCACCGATCGATGTGCCGGGCTTCGATCGTGCCAACGTGGACGGCTTTGCGTTGCGCTCCGAGGACACCTTCGGGGCCCGCGAAGAAGAGCCGCGCAAGCTGCGACTGGAGAGCCGAGTTCTGGCGACCGGCATGGTGCCCCGGGACGCCGTGACGACCGGCACGGCCATGGCCATGGCCACGGGCGCCATGGTGCCACGCGGCGCGGATGCCGTGGTCATGGTCGAGCATACCGACACGGCCGGCCAAACGCTTATGGTGCGGCGTCCGGTTACGCCGGGAGCGAACATCACGTTTGCGGGGACGGACATCGGCCGCGGGGAGACGGTCCTGTGGGCCGGGGACCTTTTAACCGCGCGCGAGACGGGAGTGCTGGCGGCGCTCGGAATCGCGACTGTGCCCGTCGTGCGCCGGCCGCGCGTCGGCATCCTCAGTACAGGGGATGAAATCATTCCACCGGGGGCAACCATGCGTCCCGGGCTGGTGTATGACAGCAACGCCGCCGTTCTCGCCGACGCCGTGCGTGAACTCGGCGGCGAGCCCGTGGCCCTGGGCATTGTGGGCGACAATGCTGAGCTGCTGGAGCGCGCGCTGCGTCAGGGATTGGCTTATGATCTCGTTCTGCTTTCGGGCGGCACATCCAAGGGTCCCGGCGATCTCTCTTATCGCGTGGTCGCGAGTCTTGGTCCGCCCGGCATCCTGGTACACGGCGTCGCCCTCAAGCCCGGAAAGCCGCTCTGCCTCGCGGCTATCACTGTCAAGGAAGAGCGCGGCAAACCCAGGACCGTGCCGGTGGTCATTCTGCCGGGTTTTCCAACCTCGGCTATCTTTACCTTCCACGAATTTGTCGCTCCCGTGCTCCGATGCAAGGCCGGCCGCATTACACGACCATCCGGCTCTCTGCAGGCGCGTCTTGCCATGCGTGTCAATTCGGAACGCGGCCGCACGGAGTATTTGCTTGTCAGCCTGGTCGCCGCCGCTCCAGGCGAACCAACACGCGCGACTTCGGATTCACCACAGGCCACGGACCATATTGCCTATCCCATGGGTAAAGGCTCCGGATCGGTGACGGCTTTTAGCCGAGCCGACGGGTTCATCATTATTCCGCGCCAGCGTGAATACCTGGAAGCGGGCGAATCGGCGACCGTGCATCTGCTCAGTCAGGCCATTGAGCCGGTCGACCTGGTTGTGATCGGCAGCCATTGCGTGGGCCTGGATTATCTTCTGGGCCGGCTCCGGCAGGCCGGGTTCCGCAGCAAGTTCCTGGCCGTCGGCAGTACCGCAGGGTTGGAGGCGGCGCGGCGCGGCGAATGCGATCTCGCCGGCATTCATCTGCTGCATCCGGAAACGAATACCTACAACTTGCCTTACGTAAATGACGACTTGATTCTCGTGCAAGGGTACGGGCGCTTGCAGGGCATCCTCTATCGTGCGGCGGACGCGCGCTTCGCCGGCCATTCCGCAGCCGAGGCGGTCCGCCGAGCTACAGACGATCCGGCCTGCATGATGATTAACCGCAATCGCGGCAGCGGCACACGGGTGCTCATTGATCGCCTTCTCGCGGGACGGAAACCGGCCGGCTATCTCGCCGAGGCGCGCTCCCACAATGCCGTGGCTGCCGCGGTGGCGCAGGCCCGAGCGGACTGGGGTGTCGCCATCGCGAACGTGGCCGGCGACCAGGGTCTTGGCTTCCTGCCCCTGCAGGATGAGCGCTACGACTTTGTCATACCCCGGGCACGCCAGAACAGACCAGCCGTTCATGCTTTTCTCGACCTATTAGCGCAAGCTGCCACCAGAGAAGCACTTGCTGAAATGGGCTTCCGGATTTCTGCCCACGCTTGAATTGTTCCTCTCCCATCATTGGACAATCCCGCAGTTACGACCTACCTTTGCACAGGCAGCCTTTCAAGGACGGCGGGACTGCGCCTTTCCCCGTTTGACTCGGTCCGGCTGTTGACATTCGATTTACACTGGCAGTATGCCTGTCGCGGATAAGATCTATGAGTTGCCTGCGCGAGCTTAATGCTGAACCCATTCCCGGCTATCGGCTGCTGGAACCGTTGGGGAGCGGCGGCTTTGGCGAGGTCTGGAAGTGCGAGGCGCCGGGCGGACTTTTCAAAGCGATCAAGTTCGTTTACGGCAACCTCAAGTCGTTCGACATCGATGCCGTGCATGCCGAGCAGGAATTGCAGGCCCTCAAGCGGATCAAGGAAGTCCGTCATCCCTTTGTACTTTCCCTGGATCGAATTCAGGATGTCGACGGCGAGCTGGTCATCGTCATGGAGCTGGCGGACCGGAGCCTTCACGACGCCTACGTCGAGTGCCAGAACGCGGGCCTGGTAGGGATTCCGCGGGACACGCTGCTGCGTTACCTGCGCGACGCGGCCGAAGCGCTCGATCACATGAATGAAAAGCATAACTTACAGCACCTCGACATCAAGCCGCGCAACCTGTTCCTGATCAGCGACCGCGTCAAGGTGGCCGACTTTGGGCTCGTCAACAGCCTTGGCCGCCAACAGGGCGGCGGAGCGCTGGGCGGAGTCACGCCGCTTTATGCATCGCCGGAAACCTTTCAAGGCAAGATCTCCGAACGGAGCGACCAGTACAGCCTGGCCATTGTCTATCAGGAGCTGCTTACGGGGCAGCGGCCGTTCAACGGCAAGAACCCGCGGCAACTGGCACAGCAACATATGCAGGAGGAGCCGGAGCTGCGCGGCTTGCCGGAAGCAGAACGGCCGGTGATCGCCCGGGCCCTCGCCAAGGACCCCGCCAAGCGTTTTCCGAACTGCCTGGCCTTCGTGCGCGCCCTGTACACGGCCCAGGGACGCGTCAAAGCTGAAGTGGCGGTGAACGATCTCAAGAACGGGGCTGCGCAGCGGCCCAAAGGCCTCGCGGAGACCATGGAGGACATTCTCCTCGAGGGCCTGGAGGAAGACGGGGACGGCGCGCCCTTAAACGGCAAAGAGGAAGTGCAGGACGAGGCCCGCCTGGGCTTGACGGTGGCCCAGCCGCAATCGGGTTCTTTGCGACCGACCATCATCCTGGGTGTCGGCAGCTTTGGCCGGCGCACTTTGCGCGAGTTGCGGTGCCGATTCCTGGATCGTCTCGGCGACCTGCGCAAAATCCCGCTGCTGCGCTTCCTGTACATTGACCCCGATGCCGAGGCCGTGCATGAAGCCGTGCGCGGCACTCCGGAAGTTGCCCTGGCGCGCAATGAGGTTTATCATCTGCCCTTGCAGGCGGTCGGCCATTATCGCAAGCGCATGCTCGATCATCTCAACGAATGGCTGCCGCGCGAGAAGCTCTATTCCCTGCCGCGCTCCCTGCAGACGCAGGGCTCGCGGGCACTCGGGCGTCTGGCCTTTGTCGATAATCATCTGCGCTTCATGGCCCGGTTGCGCCGCGAAGTGCAACAGGCCTCTCATCCCGACATCCTCTACCAGTCGGTGAGTCAAACCGGGCTGGCTCTGCGCGATAGTGTGCCGCGCATTTATGTCGTGGCCGCGGCCGGCGGGGGCAGCAGTGGCTTTCTGGTTGACCTGGGCTTTGCCCTGCGGCGTCTGCTGCACCAGTTGCGGCAGCCGGACGCCGAGGTGACGCTCTTCTTGTTCTGCGGCGCGCCTTCCGATCCTGCCACGCCGCGCACGGAACAGGCCAACGTCTATGCGACCTTGACCGAGCTTAACCACTTCGCCGACCCGACCATTCCTTTCGCGGCTCAATACGGGGCTGATGGACCGCGGCTCGTGGACCAGGGAAGCGCATTCAATTGCACCTATCTCATGCAGCTTGCCCACCGCAGTCCCGAGGCGTTGCGCGACGTGGTGGCACATCTGGGCAGCTATTTGTTCCATGAATTGACCACCCCGCTCGGGCTGCGTCTGGACCGGGATCGGACCCTGTCGCTGGCGGGGGGAGCGACGCCTTTCCGGAGCTTTGGCACCTACGCAGTCTGGTTTCCGCGCGGTCTGCTGCTGCGCATGGCCGCCCGCCAGGCGTGCCGTCGCCTCATGGACGAGTGGCTCGATAACGGCGAACCGAACGCCACCGTGGAGATCGAGGCAGCCTGCGCCCGCGCCCTCGCCGATCCGGATTTCCGTCCGGAGGCGATCAGCAGGCAGCTGGAAGAAGCAGCGTGCGCGGCGCTCGGCGGGCCGCCCGCCGAGGCGCTTACGTCGATGCTCGCCGGGCTCGATGAGCAATCGTCACAGGCCGTGGCCGTTGAAGATGTGGCGAACTGGACCCGGCAGACCTTGACCAAGGTCATGGAGTGGGTGGGCACGGGACCAGGTAACCAGGACGCCCTGTCCGGGAATGGCCCGGGCGCCGGTGAATGGCGCATGAGCAAGTTGGCCCGAGCCATGAAGGGGGCTACCGAGAAAGTCGCCGTTGACTGCGAGAAGCGGCTGGCTCAGATTGCCCTCGGGCTCATGGAGCATCCCGGACGGCGCATCGCGGCTGCGGAAGCCGGTCTGGCCCGGTTCATCCGCTTTTGCGACGATGCGCGGGCCGGGCAACGCGGCCGCTGGGAGCAGCAAGCCGGCAAGACCGTGCAGGCCTGGGAACAGCTGGAAGCAGCCCTGCAGCAGTGTGTGGCGGATCCGAGCGGCGCCTCGTGGGGTCTGTCGAACCTTTTTGCCTTCGGCAACCGGGCCCGCCGGCAACTGCGCATTTACATGGATCACCTGGCGGCCTTTGCCCGGCAATGTCTGGCAGAAGAGATCTTGCACGCCCAGGAGCTTTTCTTTGCCCTGCTCAAAAGCCGGCTGGAAGAGCGGCTCCGCGAACTCTCCTTCTGCCGGCAGCGCCTGCGTCACCTGCAGGAACGATTGGACGGCGCGGAAGAGGAAGAGAGCGCGGACGAAAGCGCCATCATCTCTTCGGGAAACACTTCGGGATTCTCGCCCGCGCCAACTCCGGAATCCTTCTGGCAGTCCATCCGCGAATCGAACACCGTGGCCGTGGTGTTGCCCAACGGCGTGACCGAACTGAACCAGGCCGCCGAGTCGTTTGTGGCTACGTTGCAGGTTGCCCAAAAGGTGCAACTGGATCAGTCCCTGCAAGAAGGAGCCCTGGGGCCCTTGGGCGGCCTCTATAACACTTGCTCGGGAACCGCCGACCCGGTCAAACATCTCGCCATGCCGCTCCTGGACCAGGCCGCGGCTTTCCTGGACAAGCACTTGCCTGTCACTGACGTCGCCCAGGTGGAGCTGGACCTTGCTGCCGCCATGAAGGAAGAGCTGTCGAAGCAGATCCAGGAATATCAGCAGCGCGCCGTGCCGATGATCGCCCCCAGGGACGGCAGCAAACAGATTTCCTACCTGCTCATACCGGCCACGGACGCGGGGAAAGCCTACGGCGAGGTTGCCGAGAAAACGGTGCCCGAGCTGCAAATTGTGCGCGTCCCCGGCCAGGCGCACCTGCTCTTCTGCCGCGAGCAGGGCTACCTCACCAATGATGAGGTGCATCGTCTACTGCGGCCCTTCCGCCCCGCCTATGAGGAGGCAGTCCTGGCGCCCCAGGCTTCGCCGCACGCTCGCTTTGATATTCTCGATTGGGTGCCGCTCGACCCATGAGGTAGGGCAGGTTTCCAACCTGCCAATGCGGCGCGGGCAGGCTAAAAAGCTGCCTACGAAGCAGCATCACATTGACCCAAGTCTTAGGTGGCAGGTTGAGGTGCGAGAATAGGCGTTGGTGCAAGGGGACGCCCCTCGGCGAAGTTATTGTTCTCCTGCAGCAGCTTATCGATTTCTTCGCGTGTTAGTTCTTCGCGTTCGATCAAGGCCTCGGCCAAGCGATCAAGCTCCGGGCGGTGTTTTTCCAGCAG
>DASZFN010000039.1:0-1612 GCA_035939715.1 Gemmataceae bacterium
GGTTATCTGTTGATGATCGCCCAGCAGGAACTCGATCCGGAGCTGCGGGCCAAGGGGGGCGCGTCGGACCTGGTCCAGGAGACGTTCTTGAAGGCCCATCGCCATTTCGGGCAGTTTCATGGCGATGCGGAGGGCGAACTGCTGGCCTGGCTACGGCGCATGTTGCTCAACAATCTGGCCGATTTTCGCCGGCTGTACGGCGAGGCGCAAAAACGCCAGGCCGGGCGCGAGGTGTCCCTGGATCCGAACGACTCCGCGCACGAGCGCGGCGGCGGCCTGGCAGCGGCTGGGCCGACGCCCAGCGCCATGCTGATGGGACAGGAGCAGACCGAAGAACTGCAACGTGTCATGGCGCGTCTGCCGGACGATTATCAGCAAGTCCTTCTCTTGCGCCATCAGGGAGAGCATTCCTTCGAAGAGATCGGCCGGCGCATGAACCGTTCCGCCAATGCCGTGCGCAAGCTGTGGGCGCGGGCAGTGGAATGCCTGCAAGAAGAATGGGAAAAAAGCCATGACAGCGGACGATCCGACGCAGGTCGATGAGCAGTTCGCCGCCTGGCTGGCCGCTTCCGCGGAAGCGCTCGCCGAGGGCTCAAGCCCCACGCTGCCCGATCCAGCTATGGTTCCAGCCGAATTGCGGCCGCGCATGGAACGGGCCCTGGCCGGACTGCAACTCCTGCAACAACTGCGGCCGTCATCCAACTCCACCATGCTTTCGTCCCAGCGCGCACGCGAGCTACAGACCGATCCGCCCTGGAAAACACTGGGCCGCTTCCAACTTGTTCGTGAATTAGGCCGCGGCGGCTTTGGCATTGTGTACCTGGCCCGCGACCCCCTTCTCAAGCGCGAGGTGGCTCTCAAAGTTCCACGCCCGGAGGCAGTGATCACGCCGGAACTGCGTGCACGCTTCTATCAGGAGGCGCAGGCCGCCAGTACCTTGCAGCATCCCAACCTGGTGACGGTGTACGAGGCCGGCGAGGTGGGGCCGGTCTGTTTCATTGTCTATGGATATTGTCCCGGCATCACGCTCGCTCAATGGATTAAGGAGCAGACCGAACCGGTGCCGTTCGATACGAGCGCCAAGCTGGTCGCCACACTCGCCGACGCCGTGGCGCATGCCCACGAGCACGGCGTCGTCCACCGCGACCTTAAACCGAGCAACGTCCTATTGCAAATTGCAGATTGCAGAGCGCCGATTGGAGAAGAAAAGGCGACTCTCCCTTCTCAAACTGCAATCCTCAATCGGCAATCTGCAATTCCCAGGATCACCGACTTCGGCCTCGCCAAAAACTTCCTGCAAGACCAGGGCGAGCCGAACACACGCTCCGGCGCCATTGTCGGCACGGTCAACTACATGGCTCCCGAGCAGGCCCGCGGCAAGACCCGCGAGGTCGGCCCCGTGACCGACATCTACGCCCTGGGCGCGGTTCTCTATGAATTGTTGACGGGACGGACTCCCTTCCAGGGCGAAAGCGATCTGGATACACTCCTCCAGGTTCAATTTGAGGAGCCGCTGCCGCCGGCCCGGCTGCGCCCCAAGGAGCCGCGCGACCTGGAAACAGTCTGCCTGAAATGCCTGCACAAGGAAGCGCACAAGCGCTACGCCAACGCT
>DASZFN010000040.1:0-1548 GCA_035939715.1 Gemmataceae bacterium
GGCCCTCCGCTCGGATGCTTAGCTTGTGCCAGCTATTGGGAACGGACTGGACTGCTGGCCGGGGAGCGACGACGCCGAAGATGGCGGCAGTGCCATTGTCTTTACCGACGGTATTGTAAGCCTGGTCGTCGATCAGCTGAATTTCGAGGAACTGGCCGCCATTGGGATTGCCCTCCTTCCAGGCATGGACGAAGACGCCGCTGTTTCCCTTGGGGCCAAGGCGATACTCCAGCGTGAGCTCAAAGTCGGCGTAGATGCGCTCGGTGGCCAGCCAGCCCGGGCTTTCAGCGCCCTGGGCACGGAGGACGCCGTTCTCGACCGTCCAATCCCCTTTGCCGACCTTTTCCCAACCGTTCAGGTTCTCACCGTTGAACAGCGGCACAAACTTCGCGGCTTGGCCTGGCCCTGTTGGGCGCTCGGGCTCTGCCGATGGTTTCGTCTCCTTGGCAAGTTTGCCGGCGGCGTCCGCGGACGACCGCGTCCGCTGCACCTTGACGATCACAGCATCACCGGGCAAGAGGGTTGCCGTCTTTCTCGAAAGACTGATGCCCTCAGGCGCGCCTTCTAATTCGAGATGATAACGGCCGCTTTCCAACTCGACGCTCGGCACCTGCTTCGGATCGATCCGCCCCATCTGCTTGCCGTCCTGCATAACGAGGACGGCAGCATCTGCGCCGTCCGCCTGAACCGTCAAGGTTGCTTTTGCCGGGGGCGGTAAGGGCAAAGGCGTGCGGTTTCTGGCCAGCACGATGATTCCGAGCGCCACAAGTACGGTCAGCGCCGCGGCCCCGGTCAGCCAGACCGGCTTCTTGAGATACCACGGTTCTTGCCGCTTTCGTGAGAGCCGCCGGGACTTCGCCGGTCTCGGTTTACGGCTCTCCTCGTTGGCGATTGCAATCAATTCTTTTTCCACCGAAGCAGAAGCCACCGGAAGCGTGGTCTTCGCGCTGCGGCTGCGAACGCTGTCGCCTGCGCCGGCGGTTTTGTCTACCTTGGGGAGCGCATCCTTCTCTGGTACGGCGCTCGGCTTGACAAATGGAACCAGCGCCTTCGCGACCTCGACGGGTGTTTGCTGGCGCTCCGCCGGACTCTTCGCCAGCATCCTGGCCAGCACGTCCGTGAGCTCACGCGGCACATCGGCGCGAAAGTCGGCAAGCGGCCGGGGCTTGCGCTCGTGGTGCGCCATCACCTTCTGGATGATGGTCCCTTCGGGGAAAGGCGGCTGACCAGTGAGAAGATCGTACAGCGTGCAGCCAAGGCTATAGATGTCGGCGCGGATGTCGGCCCGGCGAGCGTCGGCCGCTTGCTCGGGGGCCATGTAATCGGGCGTGCCCATGATCGTGCCGGCTTGCGTCAAACCCGTCTTCTGGTTGCTGTTCGCCGGAACCTCGGCGGCGGCAGTCACACTCTCCATCGCAAAGCGCGCCAGCCCAAAGTCGAGAATCTTGACCCGGCCCTGGGCACCGAGCATCAGATTCTGGGGCTTGATGTCGCGATGCACCATGCCTTTCTCGAAGGCGTGCTGCAGCCCGATTGCCGCCTGCCGCA
>DASZFN010000041.1:0-8884 GCA_035939715.1 Gemmataceae bacterium
TCCTGTCCCTGGACGGCCGGTCCCCCGGTTCCGAGGAACCAGATCCCGGCGCTCAGCGCCCCAACCAGTAATAACATTGCGGCGGCGATCTTCACTTTGCTCGCAAACATGGCCTTCACCACTCCTTCTGTTAAGGCGGCAGCGGTCGCTGCGGCTTTGACTGTTGATGCCACACAACTTGCCGATGCGGTGCCGGTCACCGCCCACGCCGCCACCAGGGCCATCGGTCCGAGGCCGCGGCGCGCCAAGCGCGACTGCAAGAGCTGCCGCGCCCGCTCCAGCCGGCCCCGTAGCGCTCCTTTACGGCAGCCAAGCTGTTTGGCCGCCTCGTCCAGCGTTCGGCTTTCCAGAAAGCACAGGACGAGCGGCGCTCGGTATTCTTCGGGCAAGCGGTTCAACTCCTGGTGCAGAGCCGCCTGAACTTCGCGCCAGGTCAAATCGTCCGCGGGCGACGAGACAGAGCGAACTGGGGTCTTCGCTTCATGATTCCGCCGACTCGCGGCGTTCGCGCGGGCCTTCAGGGCGGTCTTGTAGGCGACGCCATACAGCCAACTGCCCAGCGACTGGCCTTTGCGAATCGACTCCGCGTTCCGCGCCAGCACGAGGAAGGTCGCTTGGAAGGCATCCTCGGCGTCGGCCTCGCACGGGAGCAGGCACCGGCAGACGCTGAAGACCGTCCTGCAATACCGCCGAATCAGCACCGTGAACGCTGCTTCGTCGTGCTGCGCGATGAAGCGTTGCAGGAGATCGAGATCGGGAGAGTCCTTCAGGCGTGGATCGTCAACCACCCGCTTCAGGAATTGGATCAGAGGACTGGCTGCTGTTCTGACCATCGGCAGGCTTGCTCCGAATCGCTCCCCTCAGTTAATAGTTCCTTGGGGACGCCAGTCGTGCTGTCCATTTTGAAAAAATGCGTGGATTACCCTGCCTCGACGATGCCCCTTTTTCCGGGGCGGTCGCGGCGGGGTTCTTCCCACCGGGTCGGCCGTTCAGCGCGGTCGGGGCGCGTCGCCGACCGCCAGTTCCTTGGTCACCGGAGCGACCTTCACATCGCTCCACCCAGGGAACGAGAGGGCCAGCGCCGCCTTCCCCGGGCCGGCCTCGGCGGGCGTCCGCAGTGTCGCGTAGAACCGCACGTTGCAACACCGCTGCTCCAGCGGGAACTTCACGTGGATCGGCTCCGCCCCCGCCTTGCCGGGGTAGGTGACCTCGGCGGCCGGGTGGACGTCGGCCTTCGGGGCGAGGTCCCAGTCGTGCCGGACCATCGCCAGGTGTCCGGTCGGGGACTTCGTCCCGACGGCTGCGGCGATCTCCTGTTCCTTCCCTGGGGCCGGCAGCGCGCCCTCCCCAAGGAGCACCATCTTCTCATGGCCCCCCTCTGCCAAAGCCGCGACCTTCGCTGACACCACTGAGGAAGCTGTGCCCCCCACCTTACTCAGCGCTTTGAGTCCGGGCAACCGGCAGTTCGACAAAGGACGTGGCTTGGCCGGACGAGTACGCCGCAGCGGCCCTTCCGCTCGGAACTCCACTGGAGGCGGTTGTCCCTGAGTCCGAGTGCTTCCCAATCGGATTCTCTCTTGCCGGCGGGATTCTGATCCTGCCGATCCCGAAGCGGGAGATCCAGCCCGAAGTCAGCCACCGGACCGTCTTGCTCGGCCGACCGAGGCGCGGCAACAGCGCCTTGAGCCGGCGGAGCGTCTGGGCGTCGAGGCCGGTGAGTCCGGCGGGGATAAGCAGAAACGGGTCCGAGCGCTCGGCCTCGAAAGGCGTCGGCCGGAGGTGCGGGGCGTGGATCAGCAGAAGGGTGCCGGGCTGACGCTGGTAGGAAAGGCCCCAGAGCAGCCTCGCCCTGAGCCGGGAGCCTTGCAGGTCGGTGACGACGTGCCAGGTGTCGTGGAAGAAGTTGGTGCTGAAGGCGGCGCGGGTGCCGGGCCGCAGCGTCACGACGCGGAGGGCGCGGCCGCCGAGCCGCAGCAGACGCAGGTGCAGCTTCAGGGGGTTGCGGTTCGGCCGGCCGGCCCTGAGGCGACCGTCAGCTCACCAGGGAACACCCTAGGCCCGCCGTCCCAGCCGATGTTGCGCGTCGGACGCGCGTTCAGCCTATAATAAAGCCCTCGTCATCGGCATCGAACTTCCACCCTGGTTGTCCTTTGGCTGTCGCGATTCTCCTTAGCAGTAAGGCGATGAGGTCTGCCTTGCTTGGAATTGTCGTCGGACTCAAGATGTAGGAGTCATCGTTAGAGTCAGTTACCTGGAGCCTGAAGCTCGTCGGCTTTTTCGGCCATTTCTGGTATAACTCTAGGGAGAAGGTCTTACAAACCAAGTCCATTTTCTTCGCGGCACCTCCGTTCTTGTCGCCGTTCCCGTCTTCACCGTTCGTCTTGTTCTTGGCCATCACTCGAACTCCTTCAGGGTGTCCCGGAACTCTGCTTGTTGATCAGTAGCCGGATGTTTTCCAACGTGTCCTGGATCTTTTGCAGGTCGGCGGCTTGCTGGGGTTTCGTGTTCGGGAAGTTTTCGGAGATAAAGCGGGCGGACGCGCCTGCAAGGGACTGCGGTGGTACTTTCGCATCGTCGAGCTGCGTGTACAGCACTTTGGTCGGGGAGCCTGGAAGTGGGCCTCGCCTCGGCTCTTGGGGTCTCTTCCCCTGCACAAACGGCTGTACGTCCTGCGCCTGCATCGTTAGCACAAGCGGTTTTCCCGCTTTCGGTACGACGATCATGGTCCCGTTGTCATTCGGGACTTCTTTCGTGAGCGTGACGACGTACGCATTCGGGACCGGGCGCCCGTTCTCATCGAAACGTGGCGAAACCGATGCGATCGCGCTGTCCCAGTAGACTGCAGCGGCAGCTGGTTCTGGTGCCACAGACGTTTTCAAGACCAACTCGAGGAATGCGTCGCTGGCCTCAACCGGCACCCAGTACCATTTGCACCCGCATCGCCGCTTGATGCAGGTTGGGCAGGGCGGCTCCTCGTCGGTGACCATGAACCGCTCGGGGTTCCTAGCGAAAGCTAGGTACGCTTCGTAGATGTAGTTCTGGTCCGTCACAGGGTCGGCGTGAAAGCTCAAGGTCCGGTCGCGCTCACCGGTGGCGCCGAGTGGAAACTTGCCCAAAAACGCGCGCCCACGCACGAACTGGAGGGCAGGGGTGGATTTGGTCAAATCGACGGTGGTTGACCGCGAAAAATCCGCCTCCCCGCCAGCCGCGGTGGCCGTCCCTTTGTCCTGATCCAGCACGGACAACTGGCTGTAGACCAACTGGACGAACGGCTTGTTCTGGGACGCACGGATCAGGTTGTCCATCGCTTGGTCTGTGCACATGCTGAGCAACGCCTGACGCAGGTCGATCCCGTCCCTCGCGACTTGCCTCGCGAGGCACCCGGAGGTGGCGATGCTGAAACACGCGATCAGGAGCGTGCTGCCTACCAAACTCATTGAGCGCGTACCGTTCACCGTATTTCCCCAGGCCTCGCGCATATGCCATACGCTCCTGCTGCCTACCCTTCCACCGCGAACCTTACTCCCGCCACTCGGTCGTTTAGCGCCGTTGCTTCTTCGCGCACCGGAATCGTTCAACCGCTGCCTCAAGCCGCTGCAAATCAGCGTCTTTGGTCCCCAGGTTAGGAGAATAGGGGGTGTAAACCTGGGCCGGCGCGTTCGCCAGGTTCGGCCAGTCTAGCCGCACGGCAGACTGGCCGTAAAGCACAAACGTGGGGTCGCCTTGTTTGATGTTAGTGCGCTTCTGCTTCTGGCCTGTCTGGCCCTTCGCGAGCGGGAAGTCGTCGAACACTCGGGTGTCTAGCGTTGCAGTCTTGCAGTCCGGCAGGGTGATGGTTATTTGGCCGGTGTCGTTCGGGACTTCGCGAAGGAAGGTGACCGTGTATTCGTAGTAATCGACCAGTGGCGGAGCGATTTCGTTACCGTCCTCGTCATACCTTGGTTCCACGGATGCAATCGCTGTTGACCAGACAATGGGTGGGGGGGTGTCTGCCCCCCTCATGAATGTCGTCTTGAGCGCGAGCTGGAGGAAAACGCCACCTGCCTCCGCCGGCACCCAGTACCACTTCGGCCCGCACTGTTTCTTTATGTAGGCGTCGCAGCCTGGCTCGGCCTCGGACACCATGAGCAACTCCGGGTCATGCGCGAAGGCCTGGTAGTAGTCGTAGACGTCGTTCGCCCCGGTTACCGGGTCGGCGATAAACTGCATCGTCCGATCACACTCGAGGCTAGCCCCGTAGAAGAGCTTGTCTGTGAACCCGCTCATCGACGTGATCAGTGCGGCGGTCAGTTGCGACACCGTCCGCGTGCTGGTCGGGTCATACTCGGTCGCGATATTCGCCTTCGCGAGCTGCGCGTCCGTCACGATCAGGTTGCGGTACTTAAGCTGCACAAAAGGCTTGTTCTCGTGCGCGCGAATCAAGTTGTCCATCAGCTGGTTTGTGTACATGTCGAGCAGCGACTGACGGAAGTTCTGGCCGTCCGCGCAGACCTGTTTGGCCAGGCAGCCGCTTGAGTTGAGCAGGCAAACGGCCAACAGGTAACCCGCTCGGCTTTTTTTCATTGTTTTCCTGCCTTATGGCCCTTCCTTGCCTCCCCCTGTTTGGGGTACACATCGACTACTCCGATTGGGCAGCTTCAATCAAAGGTGCCGGTTGTAACGCATTCGCCAGCAACTCGGTCTACGGATCAATCTGCCCCTTCTCGTTCACCTTCTCCACCTCCCTTGGTCTTCCAAACGCTTCTGTCCTTGCCTCATCAGCCCATTCTCTTCTTTCCCTCTGATTCACCCACTCCCTCTCATTTCCTATGCTCTCCTTGCTTCGCGCAGTGTTCTCTACTCTTCTATGCTTCGCGACCTCCTTTTTCACTCTCCTTCCGACCACCCTTTCGGCCACCAAGCCGGCCGCTCCCACGGCTCAAGCTCCTCGCCGCTCTTCAGCCGCTCGATCAACTCCGTGGCCTCGGCCCGGGCTTCTTGTCCTTCCCGGGCGGCGTCCACTCGGCCGCTTTTGGGTGGGCCACCTTCAGCGGCGCCGTGTCGCCGTACCGCTTCAGTTCATTCTCCAGCAGCGCGGTCAGGGCTGGGCTGGGCTGCCTCCAGTTGCGTGATTTCCTGCCGCAAACCCAGGTCGTACGCCCCACGGCCTGGCGTTCCGGTGCTATCAACCTGCCCGGTGCGGATTTCAAGGACTTTTCTCTCGCCTGCGCGCCGGCCCCGGGCGGCCGAAGGGCAGTGGAGGGGACCGGCAAAGGGGGGCGTGTTCCTACGCCTCCGCGTGACTCAGGCCGGAGTGGGCGGAAGCGCCGTGTGGGGGACGCGCGTGCTATTTCCGGCCTTCCGCGTGGCCGCCAATAGGTTGTGCGATTCGAGGCGACCAAGGTGCGCCCGAAGGGCCAGCCGGTTCAGCGGAGCAGGCCCAGGGGGCAAACCGCCCACCTGAAGCTGACCAGTAAGGGGTGCCAAGAGGAAAAAAGTTGCACCCGTGCAAGCCGTCTCGTACAGTCCGCAGTGAAGCTCCCGCCGCGGACGCGCGAGGGCGTTCGGACAAGGGCCCGGTTGGATGCACGGGAGGCCGAGTGATGCCAGGTAAGCTGTCCCAGGCGGCGTCTGCCGTCTACGGCTTCTGCTGGAAAAACAGGGGTTGGCTTGGTCGGACGGCGATCTGCTGCGGGTTGGCGCTTTTGGCGGGGGTCGTCGCGTGCAAAGTGTCGGCCAACTCCCGCCTCTCGCCCGTCGTACGCGTTGAACTCGACAGGGGCGACCCTAATGCGGCAGGCGGTGCGGCCGGGAAGAGGACGCTGGTTGTCCTGGTGCACGGCTACGGCGAAAGCGGGATGCGGGAGGACGTCCGCGCCGCTGTTCGCGGGCAGCGGCCCGGCGACGACATTCTCATGGTCCATTACCCGGCTCATCTGTTCTCCAACGCCGACCCGATGGCGATTGCCCGTAACTTGAGTAATGAGATCGAGAGGGCGCGGGATGAGCAAGGGAAAGCGTACGAGAACATCATCCTGGTCGGGTTCAGCCTGGGGGCGCTGCTCGCCCGCAAGGCGTACCTGAAGGGGAGCGGCTGGAATGAGGACGGCTGTCTGCCTCCTTCTGTTCGTCCAGCGCAAGAAAAAGGCCCCAGCAACTCGCCGGGGCCACCCAAGAACTTTTTCTGAGCCGCTCGACTCAACCGCTGTATCCCGCGTCCGTCGATGGCGGGACCACCGGCACGTTCACCGGCTTCCCATCCTCCTCGACCTTGACGCCCAGCTTTTTCAACATCTCCTGCTGCTCCTTCAGCTTCTCCTTGAGGACCGCCTCCGCCTCCTTCTTCTCCTTCTCCAGAGCGGCCTGCTGCTGCTGGATGGCGGCCAGCCGAGTCAGCACCTGGTCGATGGTCTTCGCCTTCAGTTGCTCACGGCGGGTAGGCGGCGGGGGAGGCGGTGTGGCAGGCGCGGGAGGCCAACCGGGAGGTGCAGTATTGAGACCGTCGAGCGGAGCAGGCGGCGGTGCGGTCGAGGGGCCGCTTACCGGCGGGAGTGGAGGAATGGGATTGGACGTGACGGGCACACCGCTTCCGGCCGGCGGCGGGGGAGCATCTTGCGCCCCTGCGGGCCGCGAGCAGACGACCGCCAACGCCAGCAAGAGGAGGGCCGCCGAAGTGCCGACCGAAACTGCTCCGAAACGACGCATGGGAACCTCCGTGTCGAGATTGAATCCGTCGTGCGGAAAGTCTACCCGGTTGGTCGTTTCTGGGTCAATCGGAGGTGCGGGAGACGACGCAGCGGGCGGCGTCATGGTCCCGTTTGCCGCTTGGGAGTCGGGACGGATGATGGTGGGCTTCCCTGCTGACGAACCCATCAGTCTCGCTGTTGGCCGATGCCTCCCTGACCAACCTTCCGCCTGCTTTCCAGGTTCTTCCCGGCGGCGCAGCCGCGTGGTACGCTGCGCTACGGCCAGCCGAGGATGAACCGATGACCGAAGCCGAGTGGTTGCGCTGTGGCGACCCGCAGAAGATGATTGTCTACCTCAGGCGCCAGCGGCGGAGTGGGAACGCCCGCCGCTGGCGACTGTTCGCTTGTGCTTGCTGCCGCCGCATCGGGCCTTTGCTGGACGACGAGCGGAGCCGCCAGGCGGTGGAGGTTGCGGAGCGGTACGCGGATGGGTTGGCCAGCAGAGCGGAACGAGAAGTAGCCGGAAGGGCCTCTGGTGAGGTGAGTGCTGTCAGGTGGCGAGACGGGCCAGTCGTGGCGGCCCATGATGCGGCCGGGCATGCGGTGGCCACCAGAGTCAATGCAGTGGCTGCCGCCGACGCTGCTTCAACGGCCCGAGCGGTTGCCGTAAGCACGGCGGCTACGGCCTCTGATGCCGATGGCTGGGACGAGGCGATAAGCAAGGAGAGGCAGGCCCAGTGCGACCTACTCCGCTGCCTCTTCGGCAACCCCTTCCGGCCACCGCCCCGCATCGACCCGGCCTTGCGCGTCAGGAATGACGGCACCGTGAAGAAGCTGGCGGAAGCGATTTACCAGGGGCGGTCTTTCGACCGCCTCCCGATTCTGGCGGATGCACTGGAAGACGCGGGCTGCGATGATGCCGCGTTGCTGGGCCACCTACGCGCGCCTGGGCCACACGTGAAAGGCTGCTGGGCCTTGGACCTGATTCTGGGCAAGCAGTGAGCAGGAGGCCAGGCCATGACGGAAGCCGACTGGGGCCGGTCCAAAGGGCCGGTTCGGATGCTCCGCTTCTTGAGCAGCGCTGGGAAGGCGAACGACCGCAAGTGCCGCCTGTTCGCCTGCGCCTGCGCCCGGCGCATCTGGGGCCGCTTTCCCGCCGAGGCGAACCGAGACCTGGTCGTCGCGGTCGAGGAGCACCCCGACAGGGCCTTCGACGATGCCGACCTATACTCGGCCATCCGGGCTTCCTCGGCGGTGGAGCAGGAATGCTCGGGCGAGCCGGCTTACTGGGTCGCCAAGTACCTGGGCCGGGGGTTCTACAAGATGACGGCTGCGGAGAGCGCCGTGGAGGTTGCCACGAGGGTGGCGTGCCTGGTAGTTGACGAGGACGACCCGGTCCCCGAAGTGGACCTCAATGACGAGGCAGCCTTCATTAACTCTCTCATGAACTCTCTAGTCCCGCCCCCCGGCCAGGAACCGCCCGCGCCGCCTGGCCTTCAGGCCGAGGGGGAGGCTATGGCCGGCTTGCTGCGCTGCGTCGTGGGCAACCCCTTCGTTCCGACGCCGGTCATTGTCTCATCCCTGCTGACGTGGTCCGACGGATTGGTGCTGAAACTGGCACGAGCCGCCTACGACGACCGCCACTTGCCTGCCGGCACCTTGGATGAGGCCCGCCTCCTGGTCCTCGCCGACGCTCTCGAAGAAGCCGGCTGCACCGACGAGGCTGTTTTGTCCCACCTGCGTTCGGATGGGCCACACGTCCGTGGCTGTTGGGTTCTCGACCTGGTTCTGGGGAAGGAGTAGTCGCCCATGACTGAAGTAGAGTGGGCAAGTTGTACCGAACCCCAGGCCATGCTACGGTTCGTTTCCGACAGGGCGAGCGACCGTAAACTGCGGCTTTTTAGCTGCGCCTGCTGTCGTAAGGTTTGGCACCTTCTTCCTCACGACTGGTCACGGCAGGCGTTTGAGGCCGTCGAGCAGTACCTTGAGGGGAGCATCACGGCAGAAGAGGCGGCGGAGGCATGGGGGCGGCAGGAAGATGGCTTTCGAGCGATAAACGAATCTCGCTCCATCGAGAACCGTACCGAAGTAGCCGCAGACGCGACCCTCGCAGTGTCTTGGGCCTCGCTACCACTCAACCCCGAAGAACCCGAAGAGGAACGCGCCGACTCTCGCCGCAGGCCGTTGCTAGCGGCCGAACAGGCAATGCATTACGCAGG
>DASZFN010000042.1:0-4495 GCA_035939715.1 Gemmataceae bacterium
GATCGGTCCTAAACCTCGCGGAGTCATCGACGCCACCGGCTACGAAACCCGTCACATTAGTCGCTACTTCTTCTGGCGGGCAGGCAAACGTCGTCGCGGCAGTTTCTGGCCGAAGCTGACGGCCGTGCTTGAAACCGAAACTCACTTCTTCCTGTCAGCACACGTGACGCGCGGTCCCAGTCATGACTCACCACAGTTCAAACACACGGTGCGCGCCGCGCAAGCCGGTTGCCCCTTGGACACACTGCTGGGCGACACAGCATACGACTCAGAGCACAATCACATTTACGGTCGCGAAAGATTGCGCATTCGCTCGACGGTGTTCCCCTTGAATCCCCGCAACACCGGCCGGCGCTGGCCCAAGACTCGGTACCGTCGCCAGATGCACCGGCGCTTCCGAAGCCGATCAGGGCACCGCTCTCGCCGCGTTTACGGGCAGCGCTGGCAGATCGAAAGTGGCTGGTCACGGAACAAGCGGCGCTTAGGTTCGGCGCTGCGTGCCCGAATCTGGGCGAATCAAAAAAACGAAGTCCGAATGCGTGTAGTAACTCACAACTTAATGCTCCTCGCTGGTCCAAAGGATTTCGACAGAGCAACACTCTGTCTTAACGAGCTGCGTCCCCTTTGTTTTCTCCGAAGGGGAAGACAGTCTATACAACTGCCACCCGCAAACTACCTTATGGAAAATAGGGTGATCGCGTCGGCGGCGGCCCATCCACCGCAGGCGGCTGCCGGCGGGGCATTTGCAACAAGCAATTTCGGGGCTTGAGGCCAGCCCGTGCCGAACGCTATAGTAGCTCATGGCTCAGAAACGGGATAGCCGCCGGCGGCGACGCGACTGGGATAGCCCGTGGAAAGAGATGTTGCAGCACTTTCTTAGGGCGGTGCTCGCCTTCTTCTTTCCCGAGCTGCACGATGCCATCGATTGGTCAAAAGGCTACGAGTCGCTCGACAAAGAATTCCAGCAGATTGTGGCCGACGCCAGGACTGGCCGGGGACTGGCCGACAAGCTGTTCAAGGTCTGGCGCCGCGACGGCCGCGAACTGTGGCTGCTCGTGCATGTCGAGGTCCAGGGACGCGTGGAGCGCCGCTTCGGCAGGCGGATGTTTCGCAATAACATCCGTTGCTTTGAGCTGTACGACCGCCGGGTCGTGAGCCTGGCCATCCTGTGCGACGACACCCCCGATTGGCGGCCCAAGGGCTTCGCCTACGGCGGCTGGGGGAGCCGCACAGGGATTCGGTTTCCGATGGTAAAGCTGCTCGACTACGCAGGCCGGGAGAAGGATTTGGCCGCCAGCGACAATCCGGTGGCCCAGGTAGTGCTGGCCCACCTTGAGGCGCAGGCCACGCGGAGCGCGCCAGAGGGCCGGCGCGACTCGAAGGTGCGCCTGGTGAAGGGGCTCTATGACCGGGGTTGGTTGCCCGCCGATGTGCGGCAGCTTTTTCGCCTGATCGATTGGCTGATGGAGCTCCCGCCAGAGTTGCAAGACGGATTCCGTCAGGAATTGCACAAGTTTGAAGAGGAACGGCATATGCCTTACGTAACAAGTGTCGAACGCCTGGCCAAGAAGGAGGGGCGTCAGGAAGGGGCGCGCGCCGAGTTGCTGGGGACCATCCGGGCCGGCTTGAAGGACAAGTTCGGCGGCGCCGGGGTTCGCTTGATGGTCAAGGTCCGAGCCATCGGCGAGCTGCCGCGCTTGCGTATGCTGGCACGGGTCCTCATCAAGGCCGAATCGCTGCAAGCCTTTCGCGATCTGCTCGACTGAAGCTCTCAGGCAGCGAACCGAGGGGGCGCACAGTGATTCCGTCAATGTCACTCACGAGTGGCGACTGCATGCCCGTCGTGGGGCTGGGATTGTGGAAAGTCAGCCGGGAGGAAACGGCCGGCCTGGTGCAGGCGGCGATCCGCGCCGGTTACCGGCATCTGGACTGCGCCTGCGATTACGGCAACGAAGCCGAAGTTGGACAGGGTATCCGTGCGGCGTTGGCGGCGGGTGCGTGCCGCCGGGACGAGCTGTGGATCACCTCCAAGCTATGGAACACGTACCATGCCCGCGCGCACGTACGCCCGGCGGTGGAGCGCACGCTGCGCGACCTGCAGGTCGATTACCTCGACCTGTGCCTCATTCATTTTCCGATCGCGCAAGCGTATGTTCCTTTCGAGGTCCGCTATCCGCCGGAGTGGCTTTTCGACCCCACGGCACCTGACCCCCGGATGCGATTCGCGAAGGTACCCCTGAGCGAGACATGGATGGCGCTGGAGGCGCTGGTTACGGCCGGCCGGGTGCGGAACATCGGCGTCTGCAACTACAACTGCGCGTTGCTGCGCGACCTGCTCTCGTACGCCACCATTGCCCCCGCGGTCCTGCAGATCGAATTGCACCCTTACCTGACTCAGGACCGGCTGGTTCGCCTCTGTCGCGAGGCTGGCATCGCGGTCACGGGCTTCTCGCCCCTCGGGGCGTTATCGTACCTATCCCTGGGCATGGCCAAGCGCGAGGAATCGGTGTTGGAGCAGGCGGTTGTGTGTGCCGCCGCCCAGCGCCACGGCAAGACGCCGGCACAGGTAGTGCTGCGCTGGGGTATCCAGCGCGGCACGGCCGTGGTTCCCAAAACCAGCCGTCCAGAGCGGTTAGTCGAGAACCTTGCGCTCTTCGACTTCGAGCTGGCCACGGATGAGATGGCGGCGATCAGCGCCCTGAACTGCAATCGCCGCTTCAATGACCCCGGCGTCTTTTGCGAGGCGGCCTTCCATACCTTTTGTCCCATCTACGACTAAACTCGGCCCGCAACGCCACGGACCAGGGGGCAAGTGCCAAGCTCGAAGGCGCACTCGCTCACCAGTCAGAAGCAAGAAGCGGTAGCGGGGGACGCGGCTCGATTTGAATCGAGCCGCGTCCTGTGTTCTTCCTTTTCTTCTTCTGCAATTTCTTCGCGATGACCCGCATCGAGGATCAGCGGCCACAATCGTACCACGAGGTACGCCTGCCCTTTCGGCCCTGGCAGCTTTTTCGCCGACCAGGTAATTATTGTGCCAGCCCTCTGGCTCGCCGGTCGCCAGGTCGATGATTCTCAACCGGGCGTGCCCCGGCCTGACCTCGGTTTTCGGCACTTTTTTCTTGTCGAACTCAGGAGGCCCAATGGGCGCGGTTGTCGCCTGGCAAGCCAAGCCGGGCGCGCCGGTGCTTAACATGAGCACGCCCCGGCACGGTTGTTGCTTTCACTCCTGCCAAACGGGCAAGAGAAATGTGAAGGAGTACGACGCATGAGTCAGAGAAAGCGCACGCGGGTCAGGAGTTGGCTGTTCACGCCAGCCACCCGGCCCGACCGCTTTGACAAGGCGGCCACCTCGGGGGCGGACGTCTCCATCATCGATCTCGAGGACTCGGTAGCTCCCGCCGACAAGGATAAGGCGCGACGCACAGCGCTCGGCCATCTCGCGCAGCCGGCGGCGGGTTCGGGCGGGCGGGCGCTGCGCATCAACGGTCTGGAGACCCGTTTCGGCCTGGCCGATCTTCATGCGCTCCTGGAGAGCAGTGCCTATCCCGATTACCTGGTCTTGCCGAAGACCGAATCGGCAGCGCACCTGCAGATCCTGGATCGCCTGCTGGCCGAAGCGGGCAAAGCCACCCGCCTGGTCGCGCTGATCGAAAGCGCCCAGGGCCTTGCCGCCTGCGAGGCAATCGCGGCAGCGACGCCGCGGCTGGAAGCCCTGCTGTTTGGCGCCGCCGATATGTCCGCCGATCTTGGTGCCGGTACGGCCTGGGCGCCGCTCGCCTACGCCCGCTCGCGCCTCGTCGCGGCTGGCGCCCTGGCGGGGGTCTTGGCGATCGATTCGCCGTTCTTCGACGTCAAGGATCACGAAGGCCTGACTCAGGAGACGGCGCAGGCCGTCGCACTCGGCTTTGCGGCCAAGGCGGCTATCCATCCGAACCAGCTGGCGGCCATCAATGCGGCTTTGACGCCTCGCCCCGAGGAGGTGGCCCAGGCCCGCGCGATCCTGGCCGAAAACGCCCAGGGCGTTGGCGTCGTGCAAGGCCACATGGTGGACGAGGCGGTCGCGCGCAAGGCCCGCCGCATCCTCATCGCGGCCGGTGAACCGGTCCCCGGCAGCGCTTCATCGCATTAACTGGCAAACCGCAATCCAGGGAGAGATCCAATGGCCATCACAACGGAGCGTGTGCGCGAAATCTTTCAGGGACTTGAGAAGGGCGACGGCGCTGCCTTCTTCGAACACGTAGCTGACGACGTCGACTGGACCGTGATGGGCACCCACCCGCTCGCAGGGCATTACCGCAGCAAGAAGTCCTTCATCGCCGGCACCTTCGCCAAGCTGGGTCAGGTTCTTCCGCAGGGTGCGCGGCTCCAGGTGGAACATCTGCTGGTCAAGGACGATGAGGCGGTGGTCGAGCTTCACTCACTCGCGACGGCCAAGAACGGCATGCGCTTCGACAACCGCTATTGTTGGGTCGTGGATTTCCAAGGCGGAGTGATC